>DASTTJ010000148.1:0-4515 GCA_035760205.1 Steroidobacteraceae bacterium
ATGGTGACCTGCGCGGCCCGCCCGGATGTCCATCACGAGGTTATAGAACGCGACCGACGCCGGCAGCAGGTTGGTCAGCACCCCCACCGCGTCGTTCTTGCCCCAGATGAAATACGAGGTGACCATGCCGCTGCCCAGAAGGCTGATGATCCAGAAACTGCGAGGAATCGCCGGCCGGCCGGCGCGTTTCGTGGCCCATGCCTGCAGAATCCAGCGGCCCGCGAACATCAGCGCGCCGAGAAATCCCACGAGCTTCCAGGGCGTGAGCACGACACCGAAATAGACGCCAATTACGCCGCTCATCATGAAACGCTCCTCATTGACTTCAGTCCTCGCGCACCAGCAGGCCGGGCTTGTAGCGCTTTTGCAGCCACATGACGCCCGCGATGTCGATGATGCCCACCCACAGGCGATTGAGCATTCCGTACTTCGACGTGCCACGCATGCGCTCACGGTGGCTTACCGGCACCGAGATGACGCGTGTGCCGTGCCGCTGGAACAGCGCCGGCAGAAAACGATGCATGTGATCGAAGCGCGGCAGCTCCATGAACACGTCGCGCGAGAAGAGTTTGATGCCGCAGCCCGTGTCTGGCGTGCCGTCACCTAACAAGCTGCCGCGCACGCCGTTGGCAACGCGCGACTGCAGGCGCCGGAACGCCGTGTCCTTGCGCGATGCCCTGCGGTTACCCATGAAGAGCTGCACGCCCCGGCCCGCGGGTGAGTCACGCGCCTCGATGAGCCTTCGAATATCGGCCGGATCGTTCTGGCCGTCGCCATCGAGCGTGGCGATCCACGGGGCGCGCGCCGCGCGCACGCCGCTCGCCACCGCCGCGCTCTGCCCGCTGCGAAATGAATGACGCAACACGCGCAAGGCCGGCAGCGAAGCCTTGAGCTTCAACAGGAGGACGGCTGTGTCATCGGTGCTGCCGTCGTCGATGAATATCATTTCGTACGAACGCGCGCCGAGCGCGGCATCGATCTCGCGCGCCAGCGGCTCTACGTTTTCCGCTTCATTACACACCGGCACGACCACGCTCAGCTCGACGCTCATGCGGTTCTCAAGGCATCACGCGCCACACCAAAAAGCCTTTTGAGTTCGCCGGCCATTTCCTTCTGCAGGGCTTCCAGTGCGGCAGGCTGCATCGTGCGTGGCACCTGGCGCGGCGGACCTACCGCGATCACGATGCGCGAGAACGGCCACGGCAACACGAACTTGTCCCAGGCAAACAACGTGGCGCGGCTGGCGCACCAGGCCATCGGCAAAATCGGCCGCTGCGACATCTGCGAGAGAAGTATGGCGCCTGGTTTGAAGACAAAACGCGGACCCTTCGGCCCGTCGGGCGTGATGGAAGGCGAGAGCCCCTGCTTCACCAGCGCGTCGTAGTAGTCGCGCAGCGCGCGTGCGCCGGTATGCGTGGTGGATCCGCGGATCGAGTGGCCCCCGAATTTCGCCACCACCATGACGCCAATGTCACCGTCGACCGAAGGACTGATGAGGAAGCCTAACTTCAGGCCTCGCGCCTTCTGGTCGAACAGATACTTCGAGCAGAAGATCTGGTGCTGGTGCCAGTAAACGGGAATCAATGAAGGCGATGTCGCCAGTGCCGCCACCATGTGCTCGTCGCCGACGATGCGTACGACCCGGCAGCTGCGCCAGAACGCCTTGATCAGGAACACACCGATCGCGGCGACGATGCGCCAGACAAAGCGACGCACCGGAGTCATCCGACGCTTCGACCGGGTCTCCTTCTTGTAGAGGGTGTTGCGCAGTCCGCCTGCGTCTTCTGGATCAATCGGCATGCGGGGCTCGGCAAAAAGAGGCGCGATTGTCGATGAATCGCCCATTCGCTGCAATTACAATCCCGACTCATGTCCGCAACCCCGCAAGAAGGTGAAGAACCCGCACGCCTGCCCCCGAAAGCGGACGTGCAGTTCGACATCGGCGAGGCGGACGACGCCATCCAGCACATCACCGACCTTGCGGCTATTCACGGGGATATCTTCCGTTTCTACTCCCCCTCGCGCCGCGCGGACCTGTGGCTCATCAACCACCCCGACGATGTCAAGCGCGTACTGGTGTCGAACCACAAGAACTACACGAAGGGGTTGGGCCTGGACCGGGTCAAGATCCTGCTGGGTCACGGCATCATGACCAGCGAGGGCGATCTGTGGAAACGCCAGCGTTACATGATGCAGCCGTCATTCCACCGCCGCGTCATTACCGAGTTCTCGAAGCTCATCGACGCCTGCAACGATCGCTTCATCACCAAGTGGGAAGGCCAGGCGGCGCGCGGCGAGCTCGTGAACATCACCGACGACATGAGCGAGCTCACGCTCGAAATCGTGCTGCTGTCCATCTTCGGCACGGATCTCGACCGGCTCGCCAAGGAGTTCGGGAGCAACCCGTTCGACATCGTCACCAAGGAAACGGCGCGCGATCTCAAGTTCGCCTACAAATTCCGCCAGCTGGCCAAGCTCGTCGGCGCGCTCGCGAAGCGGCGCCGTGCCGAGAACAGCGAGCACTTCGACTTTCTGCAGATGCTCATGGATGCGCGCGACAAGGAAACCGGCGAGCCCATGTCCGAACGCGAGCTCATCGATGAGGCCATGACGCTCATTGTTGCAGGCCACGAAACCACTGCCAGCGGTCTCAACTGGACCTGGTACCTGCTTTCGCAAAACCCTGAAGCTGAAAAGCTGTTGCACGCGGAAATCGACGCCACGGACGAGAAGTCGAGTCCGGGCCTCGCCGACATGGAAGCACTGTCGTATACGAAGAACGTGGTGGACGAAGCACTGCGACTCTATCCGCCCGGCTGGATGCTGTCGCGCAGAACCATGGCACCGGATGTGCTTTCCGGCTACGAAGTGCCGGCCGGCACCGACGTGTTGCTGTCGCCCTATCTACTGCACCGTCACCCGCGATACTGGAAGGAACCGGAATCGTTCCGGCCGGAACGATTCGATGCAGCGCATGAAAGCGAACGCCCGCGTTTCGCCTACATGCCGTTCGCCGCGGGCCCGCGGCACTGCATAGGAGAGACCCTGGCCCTATATGAAATGTACATGCACCTCTATAAGGTGGCACGCCGGTACCGGCTCACCTATGTGCCCGATCGCCCGCTCGAACTCGAGGCGCAGATCAACCTGCGCACCCGGCACCCTCTCCTGATGAAGCTGGAACGCAGGTAACAAAGAACATGATGACGAAGGCAGAAACTCTCGCCGAGCTGCTGGCAACCCACCGCGGCATCAAGCGCCACATCAGCTACCTCGAAACCGAGAACAGCGAACGCGTGGTCACCTACGCCGAGCTGTACGAACGCGCACTGGGCATTCTCTTTCATCTGCAAAAGGTCGGTGCCAGGCCGGGCGACAAGCTCATCATCTACCTCGCCAACAATGAGCAATTCCTCGATGCCTTCTGGGCCGGCATGCTCGGCGGCATCGTGCCGGTGCCGGTGGCACTCGGCATCAGCGACGAGCACAAGCACAAACTGCTGCGCATCGCAAAGAAGTTAGGCAAGCCGTTCATCTACACCGATCGCAAGACGCTCGAACGCATTGGAGCTTTTGCCGGGCCTGCGGGTGAACAGGCGGTGTTCGACGGCCTCAATTCCCGCGCGTTCTTCGCCGAGCAGGTAGACGACATTTCAAAGGCCGGCAAGGTTCACGCCGTCAAGGCCGACGACATGGCGTTCATCCAGTTCTCGTCCGGGTCGACGAGTGAACCCAAGGGCATCGTGCTCACGCACCGGAACATACTCGTCAACGCGCGCGGCGCGGGCGAGGCCGCGAACTGGAATGAAACCGATACGGTGGTGACGTGGATGCCGTTGACCCACGACATGGGTCTGATCGGCATGCACATCATGATGTACGCGCACCGCATGAACGTGCACATCATGCCGACGGAACTCTTCATCCGGCGTCCGCTGTTGTGGATGTCATTCTGCTCGCGCAAGCGCGCCACGATCACCAGCTCGCCCAACTTTGGTTATCGGCACTACCTCAAGGTCCTGGGGGACAGAAACGTCGATGCCGAGCTGGACCTTTCTTCGGTACGCCTGGTTCACAACGGCGCGGAGCCGATCTCGGTCGAACTCGCGGACGAATTCATGACGCGTCTGGCGCCGGCGAAGCTCAAGCGCACCGCAATGTATCCGGTGTACGGACTCGCCGAAGCCACGCTGGTGGTCAGCTTCCCGCAGCCGCCGGAGCAGATGTACGAGTCCATCGCCGTCGATCGTCATGGCTTGAGCGTGGGTCAGACACCGGTTCCGCTGCCTGCTGACCACCCCGATGCGCTGACCATCATGGCGGTGGGTCAGCCGGTGCCCTACACGCAGGTGCGCATCGCCGGCGATGACGACAAGGCGCTGCCGGATAACCACATCGGCCACATCCTCATTTCGGGCGACAACGTCACCCAGGGTTACTTCGAAAACCCGGAGGCGAACGCCAAGGGCTACACCGCCCCGGATTCCAACGAAATACGCTGGTTGCGCACCGGCG
>DASTTJ010000149.1:0-25755 GCA_035760205.1 Steroidobacteraceae bacterium
AAGCTTCCTTTCAAGGTATTCAACTAAATGTCATTCGAAAATCTCGGGCTCAAGCCCGAGTTGCTCCGTGCCGTGGCCGACAAGGGTTATACGGTTCCCACCCCCATCCAGCTTCAGGCCATCCCGGCGGTACTCGCCGGCGGCGACGTCCTTGCGGGCGCGCAGACCGGCACCGGCAAGACAGCCGGCTTCACCCTGCCTCTGCTGCAGAAGCTCGGCGCCCGCGGCGGACGCAATCCGCGCGCGCTGGTGCTCACCCCGACGCGCGAGCTCGCCGCGCAGGTCGCGCAGAGCGTCACCGATTACGGCAAGTACGGTGACTTGCGCACGCAGGTCATCTTTGGCGGCGTTTCCGAGAAGCCGCAGATCGACAAGGCGCGTCACGGCTGCGACATCCTGGTCGCAACCCCCGGCCGCCTGCTCGATCTGTGCGAACAGCGCGCGGTGTCGCTCTCCGAAGTGCAGATCTTCATCCTCGACGAAGCGGACCGCATGCTCGACATGGGCTTCATCCGCGACATCAAACGCATTCTCAAGATGTTGCCGCAGCAGCGCCAGAACCTGATGTTCTCGGCTACCTACTCCGACGACATCCGCCAGCTCGCCGGCGGCTTCCTGCGCAAGCCGACCTTCCTGCAGGTCACGCCGAGCAACGCGACCGCCGACAAGGTGGAGCAGAGCGCCTATCGCGTGCCGAAAGATCACAAGCGCCACCTGCTGGCGCACCTGATCACCGAAGGCAACTGGCACCAGGTGCTGGTGTTCACGCGCACCAAACACGGCGCCAACCGTCTCACGCAGCAGCTCGAGCGCTCCGGCATCAATGCCATGGCCATCCACGGCAACAAGAGTCAGAACGCGCGTGTGAAGGCACTGCAGGACTTCAAGGAGAACCGCATTACGGCGCTGGTGGCCACCGAAGTCGCCGCGCGCGGCCTCGACATCAAAGAGCTGCCGCACGTCGTGAACTACGAGCTGCCGAACGTGCCGGAAGACTACGTGCATCGCATCGGGCGCACGGCCCGTGCGGGTTCGACGGGCGCGGCGATTTCGCTGGTGTCGCCGGACGAGCTCAGCTACCTGCGCGATATCGAAAAGTTGCTCAAGCGAAAGATCGATTTCGTGGAGCCGCCGAAGTTCGAGATCAAAGAGGGCACGCATGTGCCGCGGAATGCCACGGCTGAACACCAGCCGCACCAGGATCCGCGCCGCCGTCCCGAGCATCGCCGCGGAGGCGGTGGCGGTGGAGGCCGGCCTAACCACTCGGGTGGTGGCGGTCGTTCTGGCGGTGGGCGCCATGGCGGCGGGAACCGCGGCGCGGGTCGCGCCGATCACGCGGCGTACGCGCAGGGCTCCGATGCGCCACGCGCCGTTTCAGATGCGCCGCGCACCGACGCTTCGCCTGGCGCTCGGCCTCATGGCAACACCCAGGGCAATCGTCGTCCGGGTGGTGGTGGTCACGGGGGTGGCGGCCGCCGCGGTGGTCCAGGGGGATCTGGCCGCAGCGGTGGCGGCGGCGGCGGCGGCCGTGGTGGTTTCGTGCGCGGTGCGCGTTCCAGCGGTGGCCGCAGTGGCGGTGGTCAGTCGAATGGCGGCAGCGGCAGCGGCAGCGGCGGTGGGGGCAGCAGCTCTGGCGGCGGCTTCTCGCGGATAACCTGAATCGGTCCCGCTCTGGCGACCGCTGACTCCTGTTCGGCATCACCGAGCGGCAGGCGCACGTGGAATGTCGTGCCCTTGCCGATCTCGGTCACGAAATCGAGTTGGCCGCCGTGAGACTTGATCACGTTGTGTGCGATGGACAGGCCCTGGCCGGTACCTCTACCTACTTCCTTGGTGGTAAAGAACGGCTCGAAGATCCGCTTGCGGATCGCCTCAGGAATGCCACCCCCCGTGTCACCGATGCTGATGACGGCGAACCCGTCTTCGATGCGCGTCGTCACGGTGATCAGTCCTTTCTCGGACGTGCCCTGGGCCTTGTTTTTGTCGGCAATGGCATGCGCCGCATTCACGACGAGATTCAGCACCACCTGGTTGACCTGGCCACCATGGCAGGTCACCAGAGGCAGGTCCTGGAAGTCCGTCTGCACTTCGGCGACGTATTTGTATTCGCTGCGCGCGATCACCAGCGTGCTGTTGATCGCGCGGTTCAGGTCGATGCGGGCCATTTCCCGCTGATCGACGTGTGAAAACTCTTTCATCGAGCGCACGATCTCTGCAATACGTGCCAGACCGTCGACCACCCGGTCCAGCGCCGGTGGCAGCTCACGCTTGATATCTTCGATGTCTTCGTCCGCTTCGGGCGGTACGGGCATCGCGGCGGCAAGTCTGGCGTTGTGCGCCAGCAGATCCTGCATCGCATCGCGAATGAAATAGACGCTGTCGTTCAGATACTGAATGGGCGTGTTGATCTCGTGGGCCACGCCGGCGGCGAGCCGGCCTATGGATTCGAGATGCTCGCTGGCCGCGAGCCGCTGCTCGGCGATCTTGCGTTCGGTGATGTCGAAACCGACGCCGATGATGCCGATCACCTCGCCATTCTCATCGCGCAACGGAACCTTGGACGTGCAGACGGTGCGCGCCATGCCCGTGACCGCATCGAACCCCGGCTCTTCCAGGTCGATGATCGCGGTGCCTGACCTGAGCAGTTCCTGTTCGTCGGAATAGAACTTCCTGGCCAGCTCCGGCGCAAAGAAATCGAAGTCGGTCTTGCCGATCGCATCGCTGGCGACGGTGCCCATGTTGCGAGCGAGCGCGGTGTTCATCGCGATGAAACGGCTGCCGACGTCCTTGGCATAAATGAATGCCGGAATCAGGTCGATCATCGTGCGCAGCAACGTGCGCTCGTGGGCCAGAGCGGTGGCGAGGTCCTGGCGCTGTGAATCGGCCGCCTCGAGGGCGGCGCTGATACGGATCAGCGCCGTGCCGTCATCGGCACGAACTTTGGGTTTGTCAGCCACCGGATACTCCAAATACTCCAGTACGGCGTAACGGCGAACCCGCTGAAAACTGAAGCTTCACCGGGGGTTGTGAGACCGTCGTCACGCCCCTGGAGTCATGGCCCCCATGAAAGCCGCGCGACCACGGGCGTCGCGCGGATCGGCCGATGCGGCGGCAGATTATTGCCGCGGAGTTTCCGGATCTGCCGCAGGCTCCGGGGCGGATTGCGGCGCGGGCCTGGTCGAGCCCTTCGCGCGATTTCGCCACTCGGACTTGTCCAGATAGCCATCGCCATTGGCATCTGCGCTGGTGAACACGATGGTGGTATCGGCGCCCGCTTCGGCCTGCGAAATTCTGCCGTCACGATTGACGTCCACCGTCTCGAAGTCAGGGCCAGTGTGGCCTGATTTGTCCTTGTCACCGGCAACAGCCGCACCCATGGGAAGGAGGGCCGCGACCGCAAGAGCAATTAATGTTCTGGATGTCTTCATGATTTCTCCTGGAAGGATTGAAGGGCGTTGAACCACAGCCAGGGAATTTGCAATTGACGTGCCAGGAGCAAATCGCGGAAACCGGCGCCTGAATGGCGTGAACGCATTGTGCGGGGTCGCTGCACTACGACATTTGCCATTGCGGGCGACGCCGATCTGCGACGCCGCCAGGCGACCTAACTACAAACAACAACTTGCGCGTCGGCGGAAGGGGACGTCGGCTGCGTACTACAGCAGGAATGTCTGCGCGCCGATCACGGCGCCGTTGTAGACGCCGTGGGTGATCATCGGCGCCAGCAGGCTGCGGCTGCGGTCGTAGACCAGCGCCGCGCACACGCCGAGAAAGAAAACCGGGACGATCGAAAACGCCGGATGCACGATGGCGAATATCGCCGCACTGGCGAGAGCGGCAGGCCACAAGCCGAAACTGCGGCGCAAGCCACCGAATATCAGCCCACGAAAGATGAACTCCTCGAATATCGGCGCTGCGATGAGCGCCAGCGGCAGCGTCCACAACCCGAGCGACGCATACGACTGGCTTGCACGCCTGGCGCTTTCGAGCAGGTCCAGCGCATCGAGGCCGAATAGATAGAGCAGCGCGGCTGCGCTGGCGGCGAGTCCGGCGACGACGCCCAGGAGTGGCCGATCGGGCCCATCGCCGAACATGCGCGGCACGCCTTCGGTGCCGGCTTTGGCATATACCGACCGCATCAGCGCGTAGGTGACGGCGCCACCGATGGAGAAGGCGAAGAGAACCGCGGCTCCGGTCACCCGTCCGCGGCCGACGATGAGGGCGGCAGCCACGGCCTGCGATACGAAGAAGACCATCGCCGCGATCAGGCCGTCGGAGGTGGATACCCGGGGCGGCGGCGAAGCATCCGGATCGAGCAGGAAGCCCAACTGGTCACGCGCCTTTTGCCACAACGCGGCGGCCAGCAGCATCGACAGCACCATGAAGATGAGCCGCTGCACCGGTTGCGGTGTGACGATGGCGTAGACGTAGAGGGCGGACAGCGTCATGTACAGATAGACGTAGGCTGGTTTCACTTTCTGGGCATGTTGCTGTTCGAGCGGATTGCTGCCGAACACGCCGAGTGCCACGGCGATGAAGGCATAGATGGGAATGCCGAGCAGCGCCGTCAACATTGCTGCCAGGAAGTTCCAGTCGAGCGACGGCGCCATCACCGCGCCGGCCGCGAACATCGCCAGTGGATAGGCGAGCGTAAGGACGCCCCAGAGTTTCGCCTTGTCCTTGAGGACGTCCTCGATCGAACATGGGAACGTGTACAGCAGCCACAATGCCTGGCCCTCGCTGTTGATCGTCTGGAACGCCGACATGCTGAGCGAATAGGCCGCAAGGCCGAAGGCCACCGACGCGAGCACGTTGGGATTCGTCCACATCGTGCTGGCCGCGCCCGATGTGCCCAGCAGCATTTGTCCGCCGACGATGAGTAGCGGCAGCACCAGGCTCTGCACGAGGAAATTGCGGTCCCGGCAGAGCAGGGTCAGTTCACGACGCTGTACCGCACTCAACCTGATCCGCCCGCGTGCCGCGGGGGGCATTGCAACAGGGGTGGCCTCAATGGCGCTGAAGGCGTTTGGGGCGTTGCGGGTCCCTTCGCGGGCGCCGCCCGCGACGACACCATGGCGCAGGACATGCCGCAGCAGCCGAACGCCCAGCCATACGATGACGCTCACTTCGGCCGACAATGCGACGAACAACCACGCAGTGTCGGAAAAGGTTCGCTCATTGACGAGGCGCACAACGAGACCCATCGGCGTGTACATCAGCCATTCGGGCATGGCAACCGCCAGTGCGAGCATGAAATCCGCCTTGCCCGCGAGGCCGATGGATATCGCCAGATACATCGAGATGATGGAGAGCACGGAGATGGCGGCGTGAAGATTGCGCAGCTGCGCCGGCCGCAGGCGGAGGCGCAGTCCGGTGTCGATGAGCGTGCGCGCCAGGGCTGCCAGCACCAGCAGCGGCCATGCAGCCAGAACGCCGATGAGTGGCGCGGTCCAGCGATATCCGGAGTACCACGCGATGGCGGTGCAGGCGGGAATCAGCGCAATCGCGCCAGAAGGATTCACCACGCTGCGCTCGGCGATGCGCGCCCACAGCAGGGTGTCGGAGCGGATCGGCAGTGTGATGAGCCACTCCAGATCCCACTCGGGCTTCGCAAGTTCTCCGGAGCCGATGGTCACGAGCAACGACGAAAACCACAACACGAAAAGCAGGAACGCGACGCCAATGGCGAGCGCGGTGCTGAATTCGACGGTTACCCAGAACGTGCCCGGGGCATCGAGCGCGCCGTGGAGATTCATCACCGAGTTGAACGAGATCGCGCCGAACGCAAACAACATCATCGGCCACGCCAGGTAAAGGATGACCTTGCTGCTCTTCTTTCCCGGATTGCCGGTGCGGGTTTTGCCGTTGGGCTTCTTCTTGCCCTGTGAGCCGGCCGCAATCAAGTTGACAAGCCGCCGCAGGCGCAGGCGGATCAGCAGCAGCGTGCTGCGTATCATGACGGTGGCGGCGCCGCGGCGGCTTCTTCGCCGGTGACCTTGAGAAATACTTCCTCGAGCGAGGCGCTTTCGTTCACCTGCGCGCGAAGTTCCTCGAGCGTGCCCGTGGCCGTCAGCTCTCCGCGGTGGATGATGCCTACCCGTGTGCAGACCTTTTCCGCCATGTCGAGCAGGTGCGTGGACATGAAGATGGTCTTGCCGGAAGCGGCCGCCTGTCGCAGCCGATCCTGGACTTCGCGCGCCGCGCGCGGATCGAGGCCGTTGATCGGTTCATCGAGGATCAGGACCTGCGGATCGTGGATCAGCGCGCAGGCGAGCCCGAGCTTCTTCTTCATGCCCATGGAATAGTTGACGGCGAATTCGTCCACGACCTCCTCGAGCCCGAACTCTGCCAGCATGCGCACTGCCTGCGCCGCGGCCTCGGCGCGCGCCATCCCGTGCATCTCGGCGACGAACTGCAGGATCTCGCGGCCGCGCAGGAAGTCGTAGTAGATCGGGTTGTCGGGTAGATAGCCGACGTGGCGCTGAACCAGGGCGCGCTGGCTGTGGCAGTCGAGGCCGTTGATCAGCGCGCGGCCGCCGCTCGGCACCAGGATGCCCATCATCATGCGGATGGTGGTGGTCTTGCCTGCGCCATTCGGCCCGAGAAAGCCGAAAACCTCGCCGCTGCGTACCTCGAGCGAAAGGGGATGTACGGCGGTGAAGTCGCCGTAGGTTCGCGTGAGCTGCTGGAATTCGATCATGCGTGGCAGTGTATGCTGCCGGCGCGGGAGGGGTGAATGCAGAACAAGAACAACAGCGATCTGGCGCCGTGGAAAAAGGCAGATCTGCCGGATCCGCCCATGCCGCGCGGAGTGTCCTGGATCGGCGTGTGCGGGCCCGGCGTCATCGTGCTCGGCGTTTCGATCGGCAGTGGCGAGTTCCTGTTAGGCCCAGCTACCTTCGTGAAACACGGTCTCTCGCTGCTGTGGGTGACGCTGGCCGCGGTGTTCTTCCAGACCGTCTTCAACACCGAGATCATGCGCTACACGGTTGCCACCGGTGAACCCGTCGTGACCGGCTTCATGCGCACACGGCCCGGCAAGACCTTCTGGGCCTGGTTCTACGCGGTGTTGTATTTCCTGCAGATCGGCTGGCCAGCCTGGGCGGCCACCGCCGCCGGCGCCATCTTCTTCCTGTTCGCCAACCGGCTCGCAACGCCACCGGCCGATTCGAACACTATCTACATGATCGGCATCGCCACGTTCCTGGCGTGTATCGTCGTGCTGTTGTTCGGTAAACGCATTGCCCGCACGCTCGAAATCCTGAATTGGGCCCTGGTGGCCTGCATTCTCGGCAGCTTCCTGGTGCTGGGCATCATCTACGTGCCGGGCGGCACCTGGTTTTCGGCCCTGGCCGGTTTTGCGGGATTCGATACCGTACTCGGCGGGTTCAATTTCCTGCCCGACCACCTCGACATCCTGCTGCTGGGTGCGCTGGTGGGGTATTCGGGCGGAGGCGGCGTACTCAATCTCACGCTGTCGAACTGGGCGCGCGACAAGGGGTACGGCATGGGCAGTCGCGTCGGGCACATCGCCGGCGTCGTGGGCGGCGAGAAAGTGCAGCTGGCCGACATCGGCTTCATTTTCGAGCCCGATGCGGCAAACCTTTCGCGCTGGCGCGGCTGGTGGCGCATCGTGCGCGTGGACCAGTGGGGCATTTTCTTCGTCGGCGCCTTGTTAGGCATGATGCTGCCGGCGCTGCTGTACGTGACCTTCATCGCCCCTGGCACCGACATCAAGGGTCTTGCCATCAGCGCCGTGCTTGCGCAGACCATTGGCGCAGTCGCCGGTCCGTGGCTGGGAGCAGGCGTTGCGCTGCTCGGGGTGTGGATCCTGTTCAAGACCCAGCTCGATTGCGTCGAAGGCATGACCCGCTCGATCACCGACATTCTGTGGACTGGCAGTTCGAGAGTGCGCGACTGGCGTGGCGGTGACGTGCGCGCGGTGTATTACACGGTGCTGGCCGTGGTGGTGGTCTGGGGCATCATCGCTCTCAAACTGGCGGCGCCGGTGATGCTGCTGCAGATCGGCGCAAACATAGCCGGCGTGATCTTCGTGATCGCCTCGCTGCACGTGCTGTATTTGAACTTGCGCGTGTTGCCGGCCGCCCTGCGGCCGCCGATGTGGCGCCGCGTGGCGCTCGTCGGCATGGCGTTGTTCTACGGCTTTTTCGTGACGCTGGTGGCCCGGTCGTTCTTTTGAGCGGGCTCAGTGCTTTTTGCTGATCTCGATGCCATTGCCGACTTCGAGCAGCACCGAATCCATGTCTCCGGCGGCGCGTACGCGGGCGCGATACGCGTCGGCGTGCACCCGCGCGCTCTCCGGCAGCAGCATGTTGTCGGCGGCGATGATGCCGCCGCTCGCGAGCTTGGGGTGTACGAGTTCGAAGCAGGGCAGGTACAGGTCCTTCCACACGTCGAGCAGCACGAAGTCGAAAGGACCGGGCAACGCGCGCAGCGAGTCGAGACAATCGCCGGCGTGGAACTCGACGCGGGTGGAAAGACCGGCGCGCGTCAGCGCCTGGCGCGCATGCTCGATCTTGTAGTCCTTGAGTTCGAGCGACAACACTTTGCCGCCCGCGGCGCGCGCCGCGGCGGCCAGCCACACGGTGGAGTAGCCATAGGAGGTGCCGAGCTCGAGGATGCGCCGCGACTGCGCGCCGGACGCGAGTAGATAGAGCAGCATGCCGGCTTCTCGACCGACGGACAGCAGCAGGTTGTCGCGATTGGCGCCGGGCGCCACCGTGCGGCGTTGTTCGTCTTCGGCGCGGCGTTCGAAGTCGGCGAGCACGCGTTCGATGACTGGGTCGAGTAGATGCATTCGAATTCTTCTGTTTCGCGGGGCCGTGGGCCTCGACGGGCCGCATAGTGCCTCGTTCGCCCACGAGTTGGCGAGCCTCGCGGAACAACTTTGCTAGCCCGGCAACTGTCACAAAAGAATGAGAGGAAATACCCGGGGTTTGTAGGATGTCACGAGTGTTTCGGCCGCATTCGCGGCCGATGATCCACTGGCGCACGCGGGAAACGCATGCTAGCCGCGGGCCCGCCGGCCCCCGGGAGCCTGCCGTTGCGTTGCCGGAAAATCGCCCGCACTATCGCCGTCCGGAAGGCAACCTGATCGCAAGGAATGACACATGCGCAATGCGTGGCTCGCCAAAGTAGTTAGTATCGGCTGCACTGCGGTGATTGGCGGCGGGGCGTTCGCCGCCGGCAACGACGGCTTGACTCTGGCGGAAGGATTTTCCGTGACGGTGGTGCACGAGGGCCAGGGCACGGCCCGTCACCTCGACGTGGCCGCCAACGGTGACATCTACGTCGCCGGCCGCAACGGCCTCTCCGCCTTGCGCGACACCGATGGCGATGGCAAGGCCGATGTCGTCACGCCCTTCGGTGACGTGAAGGGCACCGGGGTGATCATCTTCAAGAACTGGCTGTACGTCTCCGACGATGTCGGCGTGTACCGCTACCGGCTCGAGAAAGGCACGCTTGCGCCGGGCGGCGCGCGCGAGACGGTGGTCGCACAGTTCCCGAGGGAGCGCCAGCATTCCGACAAGACGTTCGCGCTCGACGCGAAGGGCACTCTCTACATCAACGTGGGCGCACCTTCGAATTCCTGCCAGGAAAAGGATCGGCAGGAAGGATCGCAGGGTTTGAACCCGTGTCCCATCCTCGAGAAATACGGCGGCATATGGGTGTTCGACGGCACCAAACTCAACCAGACGCCGGCGAACGGCCGGCGGTTCGCCACCGGCATTCGTAACGCCGTCGCTCTCGAGTGGAACTCCGCGCAGAAGGCGCTGTTCTCCGTGATTCACGGCCGCGATGCGCTGGACACCCTCTTCCCTGCGCTCTACAGCGCCGAGGACAACGCGACCCGCCAGGCCGAAGAATTTCACCAGATCGTCGACGGCGGCGACTACGGCTGGCCGTACACGTTCGTCGACAACAAGCTGGGCAAGCGCGTGCTCGCGCCCGAGTACGGCGGCGATGCGAAGAAAGAGCCGGCAGCCGGCAAGTATCCGGATCCGCTGGTTGGCTTTCCGGCGCACTGGGCGCCTAACGACCTGGTGTTCTATTCGGGCAAGAGCTTTCCGGCCAAATACAGGAACGGCGCGTTCATCGCATTTCACGGAAGCTGGAATCGCGCGCCCGAGCCGCAGGCCGGTTACAAGGTGGTGTTCCAGCCCATGAAAGACGGCAAGGCGAACGGGCCATTCGAAGTCTTTGCGGACGGCTTCGCGGGGGACATGAAGGACAACAGTCCGCGCAACGCGCGGTACCGTCCGGTCGGACTCGCGGTGGCGCCCGATGGCTCGCTGCTCGTATCCGACTCACAGAAGGGCCGCATCTGGCGCATCTCATACGGCGGGAAGTGATGCCGAGGGGAATGCGCCTCGCCGCGTTGATCACAGGCGGGTGGCTGGCGTCTGCGTTCGTGGCAGTCCAGGCGTTGTCGCCGGAACCGGCACCGGCACCAGCCGATGTGCGCCCACCGGGCCAACGCCTGTATGCACGGCATTGTCTGAGCTGCCACCAGGCGGACGGCGGCGGAGTGCCTAACATGCAGCCGCCAATCGCCGGCGGCACCTGGGTGCAGGGTGATGCGCGCGCGCTGGCGCTGTTCGTGATGTCCGGTGGCTTCGACTCCGCCTCGCGCAAGGACAGCGATGTCGGCAATGTGATGCCACCGTTCCGACAGCTCGCGGATGCGGACCTCGCCGGGATCCTCACCTACATCCGCGAGAAGTTCGGTAACGGCGCGTCGCCGGTCAGTGCGGCAGAAGTGGCAGACGCGCGGAGTAGTCTCCCGTCACCCTGACTCCATTTCACTTGACCTTGTAGAGATGCACGTAGCGATCCGTCTTGCCCTGCACGGTCGGATCGAATACCAGCTTGTCGAGCTGATCGTCCTTGTTTCGCAGTCCATCGAAGGTCTTCTCGAGCACGAAGCCGCGTGAGATCAGACTGTTCTTCGCGAATTCTTCGTTGAGGCGGTGCGCCTTGCCGACCATTTCGCGGCCGGTTCCCGCCGGCGCATTGTGATCGACGATGAGTAGTTTTCCGCCCGGCTTCAGCGTGCGCTTCAGGGATTCGATGAAGCCGTCGCTGTTGATCTCTGGCCAGCCTTCCTTTTCGTCGACCCAGAAGACATCGTGATAGGACATCACGATGACGATGAGATCCGCGCTCTTGGGCGGGAGGTACATGTAGCTGGCTTCGACCACGCGCCGCTCGACGTTCTTGAGCCGGCCTTCGGTGAAGCGCGCCTTGATGCCGTCCTTCGCGTAATTCGCATAGGGAACATTGTTGACCGACAGCACCTTGCCGACCGGGCCGACCACACCGGCTAACAACTCGGAGTAGTAGCCGCCGCCGGCGAACATGTCGACCACGGTCATGCCGGGTGCTACGCCGGCGAACGCCAGCACCTCGGCAGGTTTTTCGCGCGCGTCACGCTCGCGATCCTTGGGCGTGCGTTCGGGATTGGCGATGGAGGTTTCGATCGGCGTAGCCGCCGCGGCGAACGCGGGTACGGCGAAACAGAGCAGGGCGCTTGCGAACAGTGTTTTCATGAGGTTCTCCTTGCGGGCATTATGCGAAAGCCGGGGCGGGATGTGGAACCGCGTCTATCGCGCCGGTTACTCATTCTGGCGAACCGCAAGCCAATCTCCCGGGGGCTCCCATGCGCAATAGTCTGAGATCGATCGCCGTAACCCTGTTACTTGCCACGACCTGTACCGCTTTCGGGGCGGGCGGTGGCGAGTTGCCCAATCGTTCCAGCGGTTCAGCATCGCGGCTCAGCGAACCCACCGAGACGCCAGAAGAAAAAGCGCGCAACTTGTACAACGCCGGCGTGCGGCTGGTCCAGAAGGCGGACGAGCTCAACGCTGACGCAATGCATCAGGCCGACGAACGCAAGAAAACCAAGGTGCGCGCCAAGGCCGAACAGGCGTATGCCATGGCGATGAAGAAGTTTGCCACCGCCACCGAACTTCAGCCGGCGGATTTCCAGGCCTGGAACTATCTCGGCTACACCCATCGCAAACTCGGCAAGTACGACACGGCGCTGGCCGCTTATGACCGCTCACTCAAGCTGCAGCCGAACTATGCGGATGCCATCGAATATCGCGGCCACGCGTATCTCGGGCTGAACCGCCTGGCCGAAGCGAAAGAGGCGTACCTCACGTTGTTTGCCGGCAATCGCAAGCTCGCGGCGACGCTGCTTGCTGCCATGCAGGAATGGGTGGGTGAACGCCGCGGCAACGCCGCCGGAATCGACGGCGCCACGGTCGAGTCGTTTGCCACGTGGGTCAGCGAGCGCAGCACCATCGCCAGCCAGACCGCGGCGCTCACGCGCGAAGGCGCCGCCTCCGCCTGGCAATGACACTCGCACGGAGGTGCGTCGCGGTCATTGTCGCGGCCTTGGGCCTGGCGACGATCGCGCGCGGCGGCACCGAAGCGTTCCGCTGGCAGTTGCCGGCGGGATTTCCGGTGCCCTCGGTGCCGGCCGAAAATCCCATGAACGAGGCGAAGGTGGCACTCGGCGCGAAGTTGTTTGCCGACTCGCGTCTTTCCGTTACCGGGCAACACTCCTGCCAGAGTTGTCATGCGCCGGAACGTGCGTTTACGGACGGCTTCGCGCGTTCGCGCGGCGCCACCGGCGCGGTGCTGCCGCTCAATGCGCCCACGCTGCTCAATGTCGCCTACAACGCGTCGCTGGGCTGGCGCGACGCCAATGTGCGAACGCTCGAACAGCAGATGCGCGCGCCGCTGTTCAACGAACATCCGCACGAACTTGGGCTGGCCGGGCGCGAGTCGCTGGTCGAGCGTGAGTTGTTGGCGGACCCCGCGATGGCGCGTGAATTTGGCGCCGCGTTTCCGGGCGAGGTGCAGCCCGTCAGCATGGACAACGTGATCCGCGCCATTGCCGCCTACGAACGCACGCTGTTCGCGGGCCATTCCGCTTTCGATCGTTATGTGTTCGGCGGCGATCATCGTGCGCTGAGCAAGCGGCAGAAAGCCGGCATGGAATTGTTCTATTCCGCTCGTACGGGTTGTGCCGGCTGCCACGGTGGCGTGAATTTCGCCGGCGCCTGGGTCGATCGCGACAACCCACAGGCGGAATCCGTCTTCGCGGATACCGGGACGGGGGTGGCGGTAAGGGTACCCACGCTGCGCAATTTGCCGGCGACCGCACCGTACCTGCATGACGGCCGCTTCGCGGCGCTTGATGAGGTGCTCGATCACTACGAGCGCCTTGCGGTGAATCCAGCCACGGATCCGCGCCTGCGGCGCACGCCACTAACTACCAGCGAAAGGGAGAGCCTGAGGGAGTTTCTCCTGTCCCTGGCGGACTCTCCATAGCGTATGCTTGCGCGCCAGCATGCAACCGGACATCACTCTCGGCCGCCACATCCTGCTGCCCCATCCGGTCTCCACGCCGGGTGCATTGCAGGACCTGGTGCATGAGCTGTCGGTTTCAGTGGTCCGGGCACAGGCCGATCAGCTGAATCTCACCTATCGCCTTTCCGCGGACCTCGATGCGCTCAGGCTTCCCGAGCCGCGCCCCCCGGTGCGGACCGACGGACTCTGGCGCCACACCTGCTTCGAAGCATTCATCGGGCATTGCGGCGCATCCGACTACTGGGAATTCAATTTCTCACCCTCGGGTGCATGGGCGGCCTATCACTTCAGCGCCTATCGCGAAGGGATGGCGCCGCTGCTGAAGGGTGCGCCTCCGGCCATCACACCGCGTATCGGAGTCGAGTCGGTCGAGCTCTCCGTGATGCTCGACCTGTCGTGGCTCGTGCGATCGGCCGCGGGTGTGGGTCTGCGTCTCGGCCTGGCGGCCGTCGTCGAAGACAAAGCGCGAGTGCTGTCATACTGGGCGCTCAAACACCCTGCTGAAAAACCCGATTTCCATCACGCAGACAGCTTCGTGGTGGAGCTCGATTGAACACCGTCTTGCACCTGCGCTGAAGGACCGCCCGTGATCCAGTTTGGAATCGACCGTCTGTTGAGCGACCTGAAGCTGCAGCGCGAGCTGGAAGGCCGGCGCGTCGCATTGCTGGCGCACCCGGCTTCCATGACGGCGGATTTCGAACACTCGCTGGATGCACTGCGCGCCATTCGCGGACTCAACATCACCGCCGCTTTCGGCCCGCAGCACGGGCTGCGCGGCGACAAGCAGGACAACATGATCGAGTCGCCGGATTTTCGCGATCCGGTGCACGGAATTCCCGTGTTCAGTCTGTATGGCGAGGTGCGCCGGCCGACCGAGGACATGCTGGATCACTTCGACGTGCTACTGGTCGACCTGCAAGACGTCGGCTGCCGCATCTACACATTCATCACCACTCTTCTATATGTACTGGAGGCGGCGGCGAAACACGGCAAGACGGTGTGGGTGCTCGACCGGCCCAATCCGGCGGGACGACCCGTCGAGGGGCTCGCACTTCGCGCGGGCTGGGAGAGTTTCGTGGGGGCTGGACCGATTCCCATGCGCCATGGGCTCACGCTGGGCGAGCTCGGGATGTGGTTCGTGAGTCACTTCCATCTCGCGGTGGACTATCGCGTCATTCCCATGCGTGGCTGGAAGCCGGACGAGGGGCCGGGTTACGGCTGGCCCATCAGTGAGCGCAACTGGGTGAACCCCAGCCCGAACGCGGCGAATCTGTCGATGGTGCGCGCCTACGCGGGCACGGTGATGCTCGAAGGGTCCACGCTGTCGGAGGGCCGGGGCACGACGCGGCCGCTGGAGTTGTTAGGCGCGCCCGGTCTCGATCCGCGTACGCTGCTCACGGCCATGGATCGCATCATGCCGGCATGGATCCGTGGCTGCCGACTTCGGCCGTGCTGGTTCGAACCGACCTTTCAGAAACATTCCGGCAAGTTGTGTTCGGGGTTTCAGATCCACGTCGAAGACGGCGCGTATGCGCACGGCGAATTCCGGCCCTGGCGCCTCATCGCCGGAGTGTTCAAGTGCATCCGGCGCCTGCGCGGCGAGTACCCGCTGTGGCGGGACTTCCCGTACGAATACGAGCACTCGCGCCTCGCCATTGACCTCATCAACGGCAGTCCACTGCTGCGCGAGTGGGTGGACGATCCGTCGGCCACACCGGCGGATCTCGATCGTCTGGCCGCGGCCGACGAAGCGGCCTGGGTAGAACAGCGCGCGGAGCTGCTGCTCTACCGCTGAGCTTCCCTGGCATCAACCCAGATCTCGAGCCGAGGACTCGTGCACCGAGGTCAGCATCGGGCGGTTGATGCGCTGCACGGCATCGGCCAGTGCTACGTCAACACATTCCTGCGCCTGGATGTGCTGGGCGAGCGTCAGCCGGCCGATGCCGGGGGCGATCCCGCAGACCTTGTGCGCTGCCAGCTTGAGCTTGCGATACACATTCGTGGTACCCGCCTTTGTGGCGAAAGCCGTGTCCTGGTAGCTCACGGTGATGCGCCGCGGGGTCCCTTCCGGTTCTGCGGCGCGCACATCGACGGCGAGCACCATGAGAAACGTGGCGGCGATCGCGGCGGCACCTGCGGACAGGCGCTCGGAAGTGCGACGCAGCACAAAGGCGGAATTGGGGCGAGTCATGGCTAATCCTCCGGTTATATAGAGCGGAAAACCTGCGATGACGCGTGCCGACTCATCGCTTGCCGGCGTGAGAGGCGAGTTCGAAACGTGTCAATCAGTACGCTGGTATAGACGCGTGAGGCAGCGAAACGGTTGCAATGAAAATGGGTGAGTTGCGCCGGGGCGTTGAGAGCCGGCGACGAATAGAAAGTGTCCGGTGCGGACACTGGGGAGTGTCCCCGTTTCCGGGGTCAAACTATTCCGCGGACTCCGCGCCCGCGGCCACGAACGCGAGGTCGCTCAGGTTCACCTTGCCAAGATCGAATTTCTTCGCGGACGCCAGCATGCGCAGCAACGCCTGGGCGATGGGCATGACGGGTTTCTTGTCCCCGGCCTTGATCTTGTGAAACCGCACCGGATTGATGCGTGCCACGACATAGCTGCGCAGATAGGGCGATTTCATGCCGCGCGCCTGCAGCTCCGCGACGATTCGCTTCACTTCCGCATCTATCTCCTGGAGGCGCGAGGCGTACGCGGAACGTTCCCGCAGCGCAACCGGCAACGGCCTGGTGGTCAACCTATCTACCTTCTTGAGCACCGGGCTGTACGCGCCGCCGCCAAAGCGCAGATTCTCTTCGTACACGAGGCCGAGCGTCAGCAGCTCCGCGGCTTCGAATTCGGCCGCGAGCGACGCTTCGGTGCGCGCAGGTGAGCGCTTGGCGAGATTGCGGGCCATGCGCACCACCTCGAGGCTCTTGTCCTTGAGGTTGTGAGCCTTCTCCGTGTTCAGCGCGAGGATGCGATACGAAAGTGTTTCGTCCGGCGAGATGAGCACAGTGATCTGCTTGAGCCCAAGCACTTTCGCGGCGGCCAGCCGATGGCGGCCGTTCGGCGTCCAGAAACGTCCGTCTTCGCCTCGAACGACGATGAGCGGATCGAGAAACGCCGCGGTGGCCTCGATGGCGGCGGCGAGTTTCTTGGCGTGGGTGGGCGAGAGATCGCGCTGAAAAGGTGTGGGTTGCACAGCGCTGAACGGCAGTGACGCGAGCAGCAAGGGTCGGCCACCCAGCGGCTCGCGATATGCGCCGAGCGGGGCGCCACCGGCCTTGCGCACCAGATCGACCACGGCGGCAATGTCTTCATGATCGAGCGGCAGGGCCACTTCGGCGGCGGACAGGCCACGTTTTACGAGATTCGGTGCCAGCTTCGATGCGCGTTTGCGCGACACCGCAGTCTTAGACGCTTTCTTCTTTTTCGCGGCCATGCGTGTTCTTCCCCACTTCGTTACCAAGAATGATGCGCGCTCCACGCGCGTAGGTGAAATAGGCCCAGGCCCAGTTGATGAGCACGATGAGGCGGCTGCGGAATCCGATGAGGAAATAGATGTGCAGCGCGAGCCAGAACCACCATGCCAGGAGGCCAGAGAAACGCAGGTTGGGCAGTTGCGCGATAGCGGAGTGCCGGCCGATGGTTGCCAGCGCACCGAAGTCGGTGTAGTGGAATGGCGTCGTCTCGCGGCCATCGATGCGCGCGCGAATATTTTTCGCGACGCGTGCACCCATCTGCTTGGCGGCCGGTGCCACTCCCGGGACGGGCTTGCCGCCCTGATCGATGCTCGCGAGATCTCCCGCGACAAAGACTTCGCTGTGCGCAGCCAGGCTGAGATCGGGCTGCACTCGTACGCGCCCGGCGCGATCGAGCTCCGCGCCCAGCTGCTTGCCGAGCGGTGACGCCGCTACACCCGCCGCCCAGAGTATGGTGCGCGCCGCGATGCGCTCATCGCCGAACTTCAGGAAACCGTCGCCGATTTCGGTGACGGGCTTTCCGGCGTGCACTTCGACGCCCAAGCGCTCCAGTTGCTTGCGAGCCTTGTTAGCCAGATCGTCCGTGAAGGCCGAGAGCACGCGCGGCCCGGCCTCGATGAGCATGATGCGAGCCTTGCGCGTATCGATGTGGCGAAAATCGCGAGTCAGCGTGTGCCGCGCGATCTCCGCGAGAGTGCCTGCGAGTTCCGCGCCGGTGGGGCCGGCGCCGATGACGGCGAACGTGAGGCAGGCATCGCGCTCAGCCTCGCTGGTTGCGGCCTCGGCCTGTTCGAAGGCGGACAACACGCGGCGCCGGATGAGGAAAGCATCGTCGAGCGTCTTGAGGCCGGGGGCAAACTGCTCCCATTGATCGTGTCCGAAATAGGCGTGGGTGGCGCCGCTCGCGACCAGAAGGTAGTCGTATGGAATCTGGCGGTCGGGCAGCGACACCTTTCGGGCGGTGGTGTCGATGCCGAGCACGTCACCCATGTGCACCGTGACATTGCGTTGATCGCGCAGGATGTGGCGCAGTGGCGCGGCGATCGACGGCGCCGCGAGCCCGGCGGTGGCCACCTGGTAGAGCAGCGGTTGGAACAGATGATGGTTACGGCGATCGATCAGCGTGATTTCAACCGGCGCCCGCTTGAGCTGACGTACCGCCCACAAGCCGGCGAATCCGCCACCGATGACGACGACTCTCTTTGTTTCTGTCATATCCGGAAAACTTAACCGAAACGGCGCGTGGGCGTCGCGCTAAAATGTTTTTCAGCCTTGAGCACGAAGTCATGAAAGTCATCAAGCAGCAGGATCTCATCGACAGCGTCGCCGACGCCTTGCAGTACATCTCGTACTTCCATCCGCCGGACTACATCCGCGCGCTCGGCAAAGCGTATGAACTCGAGCAGTCGCCGGCTGCCCGCGATGCGATTGCGCAGATCCTGACCAATTCACGCATGTGCGCCGAAGGGCGCCGGCCCATCTGCCAGGACACCGGCATCGTCATGGTGTTTGCCAAGGTCGGCATGAATGTCCGCTGGGATGCGGTCATGAGCTTCGAGGACATGATCAACGAAGGCGTCCGCCGCGCCTATCTACATCCAGATAACAAGCTGCGCGCGTCGATCGTCGCGGACCCGAACTTCTCGCGCAAGAACACCCGGGACAACACGCCCGCGGTCATCCACACGCGGCTCGTGCCGGGAGATGAACTCGATATCACCGTCGCCGCCAAGGGCGGTGGCTCGGAAAACAAATCGAAGTTCGTGATGCTGAATCCGTCGGATTCGCTCACCGACTGGGTGCTCAAGACCGTGCCGCTCATGGGCGCGGGCTGGTGCCCGCCCGGCATGTTAGGGCTGGGCATCGGCGGCTCGGCCGAGAAGGCCATGTTGCTCGCCAAGGAAGCGCTCATGGAACCCATCGACATGGCGGAGCTCAAGGCGCGCGGGCCGCAATCGAAGACGGAAGAATTGCGCATCGAACTTTATGAAAAAGTGAATGCGCTCGGCATCGGCGCGCAGGGGCTCGGCGGGTTGTCCACGGTGCTTGACGTGAAGATCTTCGAATACCCGACTCACGCGGCGTCCAAGCCTGTCGCCATGATTCCGAACTGTGCGGCGACGCGCCACGTGCACTTCACGCTCGATGGCAGCGGCCCCGCGCAGCTCGATCCCCCGAAACTCTCCGACTGGCCGAAGATCGACTGGGCGCCCGCCGCCGATGCGCGTCGCGTGGATCTCGATGCACTCACGCCCGCGGAGGTCGCACGCTGGAAGCCGGGCGAGCAGCTGCTGCTCAACGGCCGCATGCTCACGGGGCGCGATGCCGCGCACAAACGCATCGCCGATCTGTTCGCCAGTGGACAGGGTCTGCCGGTCGGCGTGGATTTCCGCAATCGCGTCATCTACTACGTGGGCCCGGTCGATCCGGTGCGCGGCGAAGTGGTCGGGCCCGCGGGGCCGACGACCGCGACGCGCATGGACAAATTCACCGAGATGATGCTCCAGAAAACCGGGCTCATCGCCATGGTGGGCAAGGCCGAGCGTGGACCTTTGGGCATCGAGGCCATTCGCAAACATCGCGCGGCCTATCTGATGGCCGTCGGTGGCGCTGCCTACCTCGTGTCGAAGGCGATCAAGGCGTCGCGCGTAGTGGCGTTCGAAGACCTCGGTATGGAGGCCATCTATGAGTTCACCGTGGAAGACATGCCGGTCACCGTCGCGGTCGATGCGAATGGCACGTCGGTGCACCAGACAGGTCCCGGGGAGTGGAGCCAGAAGATTGCGGCTGGGGACATACTTCGTAAGGCTTGACGGCCACGTCGGAAAACGCCGCTGAAGCAGCGGCGTCCGTGGATGAGGTGCGGCCCCTTTTGCTAGGAAATGGGGAGTGTCCCCATTTTTCTAGCTAGCCTCGCCGCGCGGGAACCAGCAGCTGACGATGGTGCCGCGAGCCCGCGCGCTTTCGATGCGCAACGAGCCGGCCATCATCTGCGCGCGGTAGTGCATGATTCTCAGGCCGAGACCCTTCGACTGCTGAATCGCCGGATCGAACCCGTTGCCATTGTCCTCGATGCGCAGCAGGCCGCGGCCGCTGTCGAAACACAGGGATATCTGCACCAGTTGCGCATGTCCGTGCTGCGCGGCGTTGGTCACGGCCTCCTGGGCGATGCGGTACAGGTGAAGCGCATTCACGGATTCGAGGCCATGATCCAGCGCTGCGTCCGCCACGCAACGCACGTCGATGTGGAACATGGCGGAGAGCCGGCGCGCGAGTTCCTCGAGCGCCAGCGCAAGCCCGCCACGGTCGAAGGTCACGGGTGACAGGCCGCGCGCCAGCGCGCGGGTGGTGAAGATGGCGTCGTTGACCAGCAGCGCCACTTCTTCGATGGCCGGCGACAAGGCGGCAGCCTCGCGCTCGGCGCGGTTCTCCAGGCCGCGCAGCAGCAGCGCGATGCCCGTGAGCTCCTGTCCCAGGCCGTCGTGCAGATCGTTGCCGATGCGTTGCTGCTCGCGATTGC
Source organism: Steroidobacteraceae bacterium (assembly GCA_035760205.1). GTDB lineage: Bacteria > Pseudomonadota > Gammaproteobacteria > Steroidobacterales > Steroidobacteraceae > CADEED01. Next base: position 20,396 of record DASTTJ010000149.1, read on the forward strand.
TGACTTCGAGGACTTCGCGTTCGAGCTGTCGCCGCGCAGTGGCATCCTGGAGCATCGTGAGCCAGAAGCGCTCGCCGCGCAGCACCAGTGAAGTAATCGCCGCTTCGACGAACAACACGGTGTCGCCGTCGTTGGCGCCGTGCACCGTGAGCTCGCTCACCAGCGGGGCACCGGCGCGCGCCGCGGCCTCATCGGCCGACTCCGCGATTCGCCGGTCGAGCGGCGGATCGCAGGGCAGCTGGTCGAGATGTCTACCGATAAACGAACCGGCAACGATGCGGAACATGCGATCGAACGCCGGGTTCGTCATGCGGACGATGCCGCCGCCGTCAGACAGCACCACGCCTTCATGCATGACCTCAATGGCCAGCGCCTGGCTGCGCAGTACCTCTTCGGTGGCCTTGCGATCGGTGATGTCGTGCACCACGCCGATGAAACGCGTCACTGTCCCGTCGAAATTGAGTACGGGCTGATTGGCGAGGTGAATCCATCGCTTCTCACCGCGGAGTGTCTTCAGCGCCAGTTCCGTTTCGGTCCGTTCACCCTGGCGCAACCTTTGCCGGCGCTCTATGGCGCCGGCGTGATCGCCTGTGAAAAACGCGTGGCGCCAACCGGCGCGATTGAACTCGTCGATCGACCCGCCGAAAAACTGCGCGAAGCCGGGGCTCGCCCAGACGACTTGCGTTTCACCATGTTCGTCGACCGTGGCTTCATAGACGAAGCCCGATGTCAGCTCGGCGACCGTGCGATAGCGGAATTCGCTTTCGCGCAGGGCGTCCGCTGCTTGCTTGCGTTCGGTGATGTCGATCGCGACGCCGACCAGGCGGCTGAACTTTCCCGAGGCCGGGTCCACGATGGGACGATTCTTCACTTCGATCCAGCGTTCGGCGCCGTCCGGCCGGCGGATCTGTGCGGTGAATTCGACGGGCTCACCGCGCAGATATCGTTCGGAGCGCGCCTGGCTCTCCGTGCGCCAGCTATCGCCGACGACGAAACTCTGCCAGCCGCGGCGGCGGTACTCCTCGTCACTGCAGCCGTACACGCGATCGGTACCCAGCGTCCATTCGAGTTCGTACACGCCATGCGCGTTCATGAGGTATTCGTAGACCGCGCCTGCGGAAAGATCAGCTACGGTGCGATAACGCGCGTGATTCAGTGACAGGATGCGTTCGTTCGCCTTGCGGCGATTGATATCGCGCGAGTGCGCGATGATCCCTAAGACCGTGGGATTGTCGAGCGCATTGACGGCGACGCTCTCGAGCCAGCACCAGCTGCCATCGCGATGATGGAAGCGATACTCGAATCGGTTGAGCTCGGGCTGCGTGTCGCGATGGCCGAGCAGACCGTGGAAGCGATCGCGCATGGCCTCAGCGTCATCCGGGTGCAGGAACTCGGCGGCATTCCGACCTAACAACTCTCGGGAGGTATAGCCGAGGTAACGCACTACCGCTTCGTTGACGTAGGTGAACGTGCCGTCGGCGCTTTGCACCGTGATGATCTCGAGCGCGTGTTCGGTGAGTGCACGCAGCCGCGCGTCCGACCCGTCGTCGAGTTGGGACGCCGTCCGGGGTTCTACTGGTGTTGGGACGACCATGGTGCGGCGGTAATTCTATCGATAGGTCCGAAGCGGGCACTGCGGTCCACCCATGTGTCAGAAACCGCTGCCACTTTTCGAGTCATCTGTGGCTTGTGCACAACGTTTTGGGGCCCTGTATTAGGGCAGGAAACGTAAAACGTTGATATATAAGGTGAGGCATTTCGATTCGAGGCTCCAAACGGCTCATCGATTCCAGTGTTGTTTGTTGCGTGGACGCTGTAGTAGTCTTCGCCGCACTGCAGGGGTCGGAGCCGATACAAGAGCGTAAGACATATGCGCGGGCTATTGAGGGTTCACCAAGAAACCTCGCCGCGTGTTTTTCTCCGCGTTTTTTTTCGAACCCGGTCCCTGTTGCCCATCCGTCGATGAGGGTGGGCGTACCAAATTCATAAACATATAAGGGATCAGTCATGGCTAAACACCTATCAGTGCGGCAGGCCGTTCGACTTGCTCTCCTCGCAAGTGCGGCGCCGGCGGTGCTTTTATCGCCCGCGGCGTTTGCGCAAGAGCAGGATCAGGACGCAAGCGAGTCGATGGATGAAGTCGTCGTCACCGGCTCGCGAATTGTTTCGCCGAATCTTCAGAGCATCAGCCCGATCACCGCGATCGGCGCCGAAGAGCTGAACATCGCCGGCAAGGCGCGCATCGAAGACGTCCTCAACCAGCTCCCGCAGGCATTTGCCGCGCAGGGCTCGAACATCGCCAATGCTTCAGACGGTACCGCGTCGGTCGACCTGCGTGGTCTCGGAACGCAGCGCACCCTCGTCCTCGTCAACGGCCGGCGCCTGATGCCCGGCGACCCGGACGGTGGCAGCGCGGCGGACTTGAACCAGATCCCCCTGACCCTCGTGAAGCGCGTCGACGTGCTCACGGGTGGTGCTTCGTCGGTGTACGGCGCGGATGCCGTCGCGGGCGTCGTCAACTTCGTGATGGACACGGAGTTCGAAGGCGTTCGTTTCGACTACAACTACAGCTTCTACAACCACAAGAACGACAGCGATCGCATCCAGGACATCGTGGAGGCGCGCAATTTCCCGCTGCCAGATAGCAGCGAGAACATGGGCTACTCGAAGGACTTCTCCTTCGCCTTTGGTATCGGTGGTGCCGAGGGCCGTGGCCATGCCACTTTCTACGCGACCTACCGTGAAGTCGACCCGGTGCTCGAAGCCAAGCTCGACTACAGTGCTTGCACCTTGAACCTGGCGATTGCCGGTACCAACTACACTTGCGGCGGTTCGCAGACCTCGGATCCGGCGGGTTTCTTCAACATCCTGCCGGATGGCTCTGGTCTCGCCACCTCGCCGGCCTGCCCCGGGTCGGGCTGCATCATCGGAACGGGGGGGGCGTTACGGCCCTTCACTGCCGCCGACGCATACAACTTCGGCCCGGTGAACTACTTCATGCGACCGGATGAGCGCTATACGGCTGGTGTGTTTGGCAATTTCAAGCTGAGTGAAAAGGCAGATGTCTACGGCGAATTGATGTTCATGGACGATCGCTCGGTCGCCCAGATCGCGCCCTCGGGCTCGTTCTTCGGCCAGCATTCGATCAGTTGCGCAAACCCGCTGTGGTCGGCTTCGATGGTTGAGGAGTTCTGCACGAACCTCGGCCTCACCGCAGCGGACTCGGCGACTCTGCTGATCGGCCGTCGTAATACGGAAGGTGGCGGTCGCCAGGACGACATCGGTCACGAGTCCTATCGCATCGTTGCCGGTGTGCGCGGCGAGCTCAATGACATGCTGAGCTACGACGCCTACTTCCAGCACGGCGAGACCAAGCGCAATAGCACCTACTTGAACGACTTTTCGATCCGGCGTACGGGACTGGCGCTGAACGTGGTGGACATCGACCCCTCGGCGGCCGTTAATGCGGTCTGCGCGATTAACGGCGATGCGGATCCGGCCAACGACGATCCGAACTGCGTACCGTGGAATATCTGGCAGCCGGGCGGTGTGACTCCTGCGGCACTCGCTTACCTGCAGACTCCGGGCTTCCAGCGCGCTACTGCGCGTCAGGAAATCTTCCATGCCGACATGACCGCGGACTTCACCAGCATGGTGAAACTGCCAAGCACGGAAACAGGCTTGGTCGTCAACTTCGGTGCCGAGTATCGCGACGAGAAGACCAACTTCACGGTGGATGAAGCGTTCAGGACTGGCGATCTGGCCGGTCAGGGCGGCGCGACGCTGCCGGTGCTCGGACGCTTCGATGTGTCCGAGCTGTTCATGGAAGCGCGTCTGCCACTCGTCGAAGGCAAGACTGGCGCGCAGGCCATGTCCATCGAAGCCGGTTATCGCTTCTCGGACTACAGCACAGGCTTCAGCACCGATACGTACAAGGCGGGCCTGGACTGGGCTCCGGTCGACGCTCTGCGCTTCCGCGCGAGCTATCAGCGGGCGGTCCGCGCGCCGAACGTGGGCGAGTTGTTCTCGTCTCAGTCGGTGGCGTTGGACGGCAGCGAGGATCCCTGCACCGGCACGCCGGCTTCGGGACCCGATCCGGCCATTCCGCCGGAGGCTTCGGCTGCGGAATGCGCCCTCACGGGCATGACGCAGGCTCAGTACGACGCGTTCTCGCCGCCGAATCCGGCCGGCCAGTACAACGGCTTGCTGGGTGGTAACCCGGAACTCTTGCCTGAGACTTCGGACACCATCTCGTTTGGTTTCGTGCTGCGTCCGAACCTCGGTGACCTGAGCATCGCGATCGACTACTTCGACATCAAGATCGAAGACACGATCAGCAGCACAGTGGGCGGCAATGCCGATACGTACCTCGATCAGTGCATCACGACGGGCGAGGCGGCCTTCTGCGATCTCATCAATCGCGACAGCCTGGGTTCGCTGTGGCTGACGCCGGCTGGCTACATCACGGACACCAGCCTGAACCTCGGCACCTTGCAGACCAAGGGCGTCGACCTGCAGGCCAGCTACACGTTGAACCTGGGCGAACATCGCCTGGGGTTCAACTTGGTCGGCACATTGCTCGATACTCTGAGCAACGCGCCGCTGCCGGGTGGCGAGTCGTATGACTGCGTGGGCTTCTATGGCAACACCTGCGGCGTTCCTTCGCCGAAGTGGCGTCATTCGTTCCGTACCAACTGGCGCACGCCGTGGAATGGTCTCGACATCGCCGCGACCTGGCGTTACTACGGCGATTCCAAGTCGGAGCGTCTGAGCAGCAACGATCAGCTGTCCGGTGCGGTCAATGCGAATGGCATCTCCAACGGCATTCCGGCGTACGGCTACCTGGACCTCACGGCGAGCATGACGTTTGCCGAGAAGTTCACGTTCCGCGTGGGTGCCAACAACATTGCCGACAAGTCGCCGCCGATCATTCCGTCGGGTGGCGTGAACGACTGCCCCGCGGGTCCTTGCAATGGCAATACTTGGGCGCAGGTTTACGACGCCCTGGGTCGCCAGATCTTCGCGACGGTGACGATCGACTTCTGATCGAAAGATTGGTTGCTTGATGAAAACGGCGGGCTTCAGGCCCGCCGTTTTTTTGCGGCGTTTTTTTGTAGACAGGGCCGTACGGCTTACGCCATCGTTGCCCCCGCAGGATGATCAAGGTTGAACCTTTTTTTGCAGTGCCTTTCGGCTTCGCGCAGTTGGAGAACTGCGCCCGGCTGAACGCCGACCTTCGGGCCCTATTCCTGCAGCGCGCGTCGGAAGGAGCGAAATACGCCAATCCGCGGCCGCTGACGCACCGCAATCGGCAGGTTTTCGAAAGCGACTTTCAGCTGTTCAAGGCCGCCGAACCGGCC
>DASTTJ010000150.1:0-14815 GCA_035760205.1 Steroidobacteraceae bacterium
GCCGAAGGAGTGGCTCCCGCCCGTGGTGAAGTTGGTGAATGACATGCGGTAGGTGCCACCCACGCGCACGTCCTCGTGATGCACCGTTCCCGTGAAGCCATTGGGCGGCAACCATTTGCACTTGGCCGCGGGATCGATGAAGGCTTTGAAAACGCGCGCGGGCGGCGCGGCAAAGACGCGGTGCAGGCGGATGGTGCTGGGCATGTCGTTCTCCTCGTAAGTGTTTCCATGATGGACGGAGGTTAGTCGAACGGGAACAGTCGAATTCGACCGGGCGGCGATCGATCGGCACTACCGCAGGCAACAACCCGAGTTGAGCGTAGCGATTACTGGCGCATTGTTTCTCGCGTGAGAGTGCGTTAGCGTCGCCACGTGCTCAAAGTCCAGCGTATCCATGCAGATGCCCCGATCCGGCCTCACGCGCCGGCGCTGCTGCGTTCGCTCCTTCTTCTTGCGCCCTAGGCGCAAACACTCACGCGCTACCAGTCGGCGCATACAAGACTGGAACCCCGATGAGCCAACCCGACGCGGGAAAGCCTCGCCCGCAATTCGGCCCGAGTGCCAGTCAAAGAGTGAAGTCACCATGCTGAAAGATCCGTCACAAAAGTACCGCCCGTTTCCGCCGATCGACCTGCCCAACCGACAGTGGCCCACGCGGCAGCTCACCCAGGTTCCGGTGTGGTGCAGCACAGATCTTCGCGACGGCAACCAGGCGCTGTTCGAACCGATGAGCCGCGAAACCAAGAAACGGCTGTTCAAGACGCTGTGCGCGGTAGGCCTCAAGGAAATCGAAGTCGGGTTTCCTTCCGCATCGGAGACCGACTTCCAGACCGTGCGCGATCTCATCGAGCAGAAGCTGGTGCCGGACGACGTCACTCTGATGGTCATCACGCAGGCGCGCGAAGAGCTGATCCGCCGCACGGTGGAAAGCCTGCGCGGCGCGCGCCGCGCCATCGTGCACGTGTACAACGCCACGGCGCCCGTGTGGCGCCGAGTGGTATTCGGGTTGAGCGTGCCCGAGGTCATGCAGCTCATCACGAAGCAGGTTGGGTTGATCAAGACCCTCACCGACGCGCAGCCGGAGACCGAGTGGGTGCTCGAATACTCACCCGAAACATTCAGCATGACCGAGCTGCCCGTGGCTCTCGAAGCCTGCAACGCCGCGACGCGCGCGTGGAATGCCAGCCATGGGCGCCCCATCATCATCAACCTGCCCACCACGGTCGAGAACGCAACACCCAACATTTTTGCGGACCAGATCGAATGGATGTCGACGCGGCTCGAGCGTCGCGAACACGTGGTTCTCTCGGTGCACACTCATAACGACCGAGGCACGGGAGTGGCTGCGGCCGAGCTCGGCATGCTCGCCGGCGCGCAGCGTGTGGAAGGTTGTTTGTTCGGCAATGGCGAGCGATCGGGCAACGTGGACCTGGTCACGCTGGCGCTCAACTTCTATTCGCAGGGCATTCATCCCGGCCTCGAATTCTCGGACATCAATTCCATCGCGCGCTCAGTGGAAGAAGCCACGCGATTGCCGATTCATCCGCGTCATCCGTATGTTGGGGATCTGGTGTTCACCGCGTTTTCAGGGTCACACCAGGACGCGATCAAGAAAGGGATGGCGGCTCAGAAGCCCGATGCCCTGTGGGAAGTGCCGTACATTCCCGTCGATCCGGCGGACCTCGGCCGCACTTACGACAGCGTGATCCGCGTGAACAGCCAATCCGGCAAGGGTGGCATCGCCTATCTTCTCGAACGCGACTACGGCGTGGTGATGCCGCGGCGCATGCAGGTCGAGTTCAGTGCGCTGGTGCAGCGCGAGATGGATTCCTCGGAAACCGAGATGACCTCACAGCAACTCTGGGCGCTGTTCGAGAACACCTACCTCGCCACCGACTTCGAAGTGACCTATCACGCGCATCATCTGTACGAAGAGGGTGACAAGCAGGGCATCGAGCTCGAGGTCACCGTTGCGGGCGCGCGGCGCAAGCTTCGCGGCGTCGGCTCGGGCCCCATCGCCGCGACGGTGGCCGCGCTCGCGCTACCGATCCGCATCGACAACTACGAAGAGCGCGCGTTGCGCTCGGGCGCGGATGCATCGGCGTTGGCCATCGTGGAAGCCGCGCGCGAAGGCGTGGCGGGCGTTCGATATGGCGCGGGAAGGCACGCGAACATCGCGACTGCCTCGGTGCTCGCGGTGTTATCCGCCGCAAGGCGGCTGGGCGTCAGCGCAAGAGACCTTCGAGGCTGAGCAAAAAGGTCCTTCTTGCTGAACACTATCCGCCGTGCAGCGGACGGAGTCGGCTCATCCGACGATCGTCACCAGTTTGTCCTCAGGGAACTTGCCGAACATCTTGAGAAAGGTTTCAAGCGGGGTACTCTCCACGCCGGCCACCTCGAATGGCTCGTCTAACGCACCCCGAAAGGAGTGCGCCAACAGCGTCACGCGCGCGCCGCTGGTAGTCAGCTCCTGGACAGCCTCGACAAAGCACTTTGCGAGGTCTGGCCTGCTCGATGGCCGGGCGTGCGCCTCCCGCTTCGCGTTTATCGCGCGCTCAATTTTCGATCTCGACCAACCCTTTCGTTGATAGCGACGGCGTTCTTCGTCGTCGTCACAGTCGACGGTTGTCGCGCGGCTTGGGTAAACGCGGCAGGCGCAGTGGCCATCAGTGATCAGGAGATGGGTTCCGGCGGGCAACTTCGCAGCGAACGAACCGGCGAGCGGTTCGGCCACGAGTTGGCGTCCTTTGAACGGCTGCTTCTCGTCACCGCGATATCCAGCGATGGCGACGGCAATGAAGATGCACCTGGTCTATGCCGCATGTCGCGGAATCGGATCCAGGTTCGGTTCGACGAAGTCCGCCCGCGCCTGGTCCGAGAACAACAGGTCTGTGGAGTAATGCGTCAGCATGATCTTGCTGTCGAGCAGCAGCGGATTGCGTTCGATGAAATCGTCGGCCGAGAAAGCCTCGGGCGAGCGATGCATGAAGTGATGGACGGCGAGGATCCACGCGCGCGTCAGTGTGGCGTGGTACTTCGACGCGGGAATATCGTGGTGTGAGAGAAAGCTCACCAGCGCGGCCCGCATGCGCTCGAGGGCCATGTCCACATCGCTGTCGGCGAGATAGACGTAGGCAAGCCGCACATGGGCGCGATGCGAAAAATCCGCGGGCGCATATGCGCCCGCTTCAAAAGCCGCACGAAATTCACGATCACTGTTCGACAACTCGTGTTTCAACATAACGGCATGACCTCGCTATCTCTCTCATCCCCCCAACGAAACCGGATCTTCAATTCAGGCCAGCAGACGCTCGGCGATCTGCACGGCATTCAACGCGGCGCCCTTGCGCAACTGGTCGCCGGCGACGAACAGCGCGAGCGTGCGACCCGAGGGATCGCTGACGTCTCGGCGGATGCGCCCCACCAGTATCTCGTCCTGGCCGCTGGCATCGTGCGGCATCGGAAAATAGTTTCGCTCCATGTCGTCGACCACACGCACGCCTGGTGCGGACGCGAGGATAACGCGTGCTTCGGCAACTGACAGCGGTTCTTCAGTTTCAATGTTCAGCGCGATGCAATGCGCACGAAGAACGGGCACCCGCACGCAGGTGGCGGTGATGCGCAGATCCGGTTCGCCGAAGATCTTGCGCGTTTCCTGCATCACCTTGGTCTCTTCCTCGTTGTATCCGGTTTCCGGATCCACCTTGGTATTATGCGAAAACACATTGAACGCGTAGGGGTGCGGCAGCACCTTTGGCGTGAAGGCGCGGCCCTCGAGGTGCGCGCGCGTGGATTCCGCGAGCTCTTCCATGGCTGCGGCGCCAGCGCCCGAGGCGGCCTGGTACGTGGACATGGTGATGCGATTGATCCGTCGCTTCTGGTGCAGCGGCCACAGAGGAGTGGCGGCGACGATGGCGACGCAGTTCGGGTTCGCGATGATGCCCTTGTGCTTCGCAAGCGCGCCCGAGTTGATCTCCGGCACCACCAGCGGCACGTCGGTGTTCATGCGAAACGCCGAGGAGTTGTCGACGACCACGGCGCCCGCTCGTACCGCGACGGGAGCGAAACGCTTGGACTGCGCACCGCCCGCGGAGAACAGCGCGATGTCCACGCCTTCGAGACTGGCGTCGGTCAGTTCCTGGACGGCGATGTTGCCGCCGCGGAATTTCATCGATTTACCGACCGAGCGGGCCGACGCCAGGAGGCGCAGCTCGACCAGCGGAAATTTGCGCTGCTCGAGGCACTGCATGAGCTCGACGCCGACGGCGCCGGTGGCACCGGCTATCGCGACGACGGGATTCTTGATGTTGCGTTCGGTCTGGTCGGACGATGACATTTTCAGGGGCTCCAAATGAAAAGGCCCCGCTGAGTTTCCTCGCGGGGCCTTCGGTGTTCTTTGCCGCTCAAATCAACGCGCGCAAATCCCTAAGGCCCGTGCGGGCTTGGTCTTGAGCGTCTTTTTGATCGTGTGGCGAATCATGGGGCGCGAAATGTAGCGGAGTGCCCGGCTGGCGTAAAGCTCAAAAGGAGTGAGGCGCGTCCCCTTTTGCTAGCAAATCAGGAATGTCCCCATTTCTACCTACCGGCGGGGATGCCATGTGGGGTGATCAGGCCGTTGTACCAGGCCAGCATTAACAGAATGAAGAGCGCCACCGATAGCGCGACCCGGATGGTCAGGGCACGGGCCATCTTCTTCGAGTCACCCTTGTTCCGGGACATGTGAAACAGGGCGCTGCCGAGGCTGCCGATGATGGCGAACAGCGTAACGATGATGAGAAGCTTGATCACATCCATAGAGGTCGCACTTTATACTCCCGCCCCCCATGCCGACCCGTATTTCCGCGTTCGGAAGGGTCTTCGCGCCATCGTGGCTCATGACCCTGCTCACACTCACGCTGCTGACGATTTTCGTCGGGCTGGGTCAGTGGCAATGGCAGCGTGGCGAATCCAAAAAAGCCGTCTGGGATGAGTTCGGGCGCGACACCCGGCCAGCGCCTTTGGGCTCGCGCGACTTCGACAGCGTCGCCCGCTTTGCCCGGCTCGAGCTCCGCGGTGCTTTCGAACCCGCTGAACAGTTCCTGCTCGACAATCGTTCGCACGCCGGCAAGCCGGGATATGAAGTGCTCACGCCTTTTCGCTCGAGTGACGGACGGCGCGTACTCGTGAACCGGGGCTGGGTTGCTTTCGGCGGTTATCGCGATCGCCTCCCGGATGTGACCATGACGGAGTCCGCACCCGCGACCATCACCGGGCGGATTGAAGAGTTGCCCACCGGCGGGCTCGCCAGTGGTCACGCCGCACCAGACAACCTGTCGCCGTGGCCCAAGGTCACGAGTTTCCCGACACACGATGAACTCGCGAGTGCGCTCGGCGTCCCGCTGCCGAATCGTATTCTGCTGTTAGACCCCGAAGTGCCCGGCGGCTACGTGCGCGAGTGGTCGCCGCCCGGCATGGCGCCCGCGCGACACTTTTCCTATGCCATCCAGTGGTGGGGTTTTGCCGCTGTGCTGCTCGTGCTCTACTTCGGCCTCAATTTTCGCAAGGTGTCCTGATGCAAGATTCTCGCGCGCGCGGTCGCCGCACACTGCTGATCGTCGCGGCGGTTTTTCTGCTGCCCGTGGTGGTGGCCTTCACGCTTTATTACGGCAAGCTCTGGCGTCCAGCGACCTCGTCCAGCAAGGGCGTGCTGATCGAGCCGGCGCGGCCGCTCCAGGTGGCTGGTCTGCGCAATGCAAACGGCACGCCCGCCGATGCTGGGGCGCTCCAGGGCAAGTGGACACTCCTTTATATAGGCGACGGCCGCTGTGACGACGCCTGCCGGACCGCGCTGGTTTTTGGCCGGCAGACGCGCCTCGCGTTGAACAACGAAATGACCCGCGTGCAGCGCGTCTTTCTCGCCACCGCAAACTGCTGCGATAACGAATATCTGGCCCGGGAGCAGGGCGGGCTGGTTGCACTCGACGCTTCCGCTCCTGAGGCAGCGGTGTTGCTGCAGCAGTTTCCCGGCGAGCGCGGAAACACGCTGTACATCATCGATCCGCTCGGCAATCTGATGATGCGCCACGATGCCAGTCAGACCACCCGGGATCTGCTGAGCGATATCAAGAAGCTGCTCAAGCTGTCGCATATCGGCTGAGGCGCTCACCACCTCATGCGCGAAATTCTCTGGATCCGTCGCCTCGCATTCGTCGGCGTGATCCTGTGCTTCGTCGTCGTGGTCTTCGGGGGTTACACACGCCTTTCGGACTCCGGCCTCGGCTGCCCGGATTGGCCGGGCTGCTTCGGCCACATCGCGCCCACCGGCAGCGCGGAGCATTACGCGAGCGGCACCGACGTTCGCAAGGCGTGGATCGAAATGATCCACCGCTATTTTGCGACCACGCTGGGTCTCATCGTCGTCGTGATTGCCGCGCTTTCCATCCGCGCGCGGCGCGGGCCTGGCGTAAGCGTCGGCTTCGCGCTCGTGCTGCTCGTGTTGGTGGTGTTGCAAGGCATGCTCGGCATGCTCACCGTCACCTGGCTGCTGAAGCCGCTGATCGTCACCGGCCACCTGGTCGGCGGACTAACTACCCTAGCGCTGCTGCTGTGGCTGTGGTTGTCGAAACGCGCCGAGGGCCGCGCGGTGGATGCCTGCTCCGTGCTCGCCGGCAACCGGCTCGTGGAATACGGTGGCCGTGCGCGTTGGTGGGCCGGGTTGGCGCTGGCAGCGCTGGCCATTCAGGTGGCGCTGGGCGGCTGGACCAGCAGCAACTATGCCGCCATGGCCTGCCCGGACGTTCCGAAGTGCCAGGCTCAGTGGATCCCCGAGGCGGACTACAAGGACGCGTTCGTGTTGTGGCGCGGTCTCGGGATCAATTACGCCGGCGGCGTGCTGGACCATCCGGCGCGCGTCGCCATTCATTTCACGCATCGCGCCGGCGCGGTGGTGGCGGGAGCCCTGCTGTTGCTGGCCGCCTTCTTTGCGCTTCGCGGGCTCGGAGCCGGACCGCGCTGGGCGGCGCTCGCGGTGCTGGCGGCGCTCGCTGCGCAGATTTCCATCGGGGTTTTCATGGTGTTGCGGGCATTCCCGCTGGACCTGGCGGCAGCCCATAACGCGGGCGCTGCGCTGCTCGTGGCGGCTGCGGTGCTGCTGAACCGGAAGCTTTGGCCCATTGCCGACTTTCGCTAGGGCCAATTTCCGGTGGTCGATCGGCTAAACTCTCGCGCCCCAACGGAAGTCCGCCCACTTTGGCCACCCCTGAACCCATCGTCCTTGCAACGACTTCGCGCTGGCGCAGCTTTTACGAGCTGACCAAGCCTCGCGTGGTCATGCTCATCGTGTTCACGTCCATCGTGGGCACGTTGCTGGCCGTGCCGGGTCTGCCGCCGCTCGATGCTCTGGTGTTCGGCAACCTGGGCGTAGGTCTCGCCGCCGCCAGCGCCGCCGTCATCAATCATGTGCTCGACGAGCGCATCGACGCCGTGATGTCACGCACCAAGAGGCGCCCGTTGCCCACGGGCAAAATGTCGGCGCGCTCGGCGCTGCTGTTTGCCGGTGTGTTGTGCGTGTTGTCGATGTCGATCCTGGTGGTGTTGGTCAACACGCTCACCGCGGTGCTCACGTTCGCTTCGCTCATCGGTTACGCCGTGATCTACACCGTGTGGCTCAAGCGCGCGACTTCGCAGAACATCGTCATCGGCGGTGCCGCCGGCGCCGCGCCTCCCGTGCTGGGCTGGGCCGCGGTCACGAACTCCGTCGACCCCAACGCACTGCTGCTGTTCCTCATCGTGTTCGTATGGACGCCGCCGCACTTCTGGGCGCTGGCTATCGCCCGCAAGGACGAATACGCCAAGGTCGGCATCCCCATGTTGCCGGTAACCCACGGCGTCGCGTTCACGCGCCTGCAGGTGCTGCTGTACACCGTGCTGCTCACCGCCGTCACCATCATGCCGTTCGTCAGCGGCATGAGCGGGCTCATCTACCTGGCCGCGGCGCTGGTGCTCAACGCCATGTTCATTTTCTACGCGCTGCAGATGAAGCTCACCGAGCGCGCGCACCTGCCCATGAAGGTGTTCCGCTTCTCGATCACCTACCTGATGTGGTTGTTTGCGGCGCTGCTCGTCGACCACTATCTACCCACGACGCAGGCGGTATTACCCGCGGCGGGCTTCAGCGTAACTTGAGCTTCGCCGCGTGTCCGATCCGCTGAGTCTTCCCGCGCGCTTCAACGGTCAGTTCGGCCTGGTGCTGTATTACCATCATCATGGCGTACTGCTGCTGCGCTCCGGAGACCGCGACGACGGCGGGCCAAAGCGCATCGACCTGCTCTTCCGCGGCGTGGTGTGGATGTCGCTGCCTTCGTGGTTCAGCGACTTCACCATCGAGCAGTGCCTGCTCGATGAAGTGCTCGAGTACATTCCGCCGAGCCATCGGCCGAAAGCGCAATCGCGCAAGGTGTTCCGGGTCGACATCGATCGCACGCCGCACTACATCATCGCGGGCAGCGTGTTCGCCTCGACCGACGATGGGTCATATTTCGATCCGTCACCGCTGCTGCCGGAGATCGAGGTCAACCTCAGGTTTGATGCGGAATAGCCCGCCCAGCCACGTAAATGAGGCTTTTTGGGCCAAGTCTTAGAATTTCGCGTTGTACGAAGGCTACATTCCAGTTGTAGGACGGCTTCGATCCCAGTAGCCTCAAGCTCATGAAACGACTCCTTTGACGGGGTGCTCGCGCTGAAAACCGGCCTAGACCGGAATGGCGAGTGAACATGCTCCGTCCCTGGACACTCGTTGCACGGGAGCAACGTCGCAAGACTGCGCACTCAACACAATACGGAAAACCTCTCTTGCAGGAGATCTCAATGAATCGAAACTGTCTGATCAGACAGGCCGTCCGCTTTGCAATTGCAGCGGCAGCCGCATCAACCGCTTTACCAGTACTCGCGCAGGAGGCGGCAACACCAGCACCGGAAGCTGAAGTAATGACGGAAACCATCGTGGTTACGGGATCCCGCATCCTTCGCCGCGATGCCGTCGCGGAGAGCCCGCTCGTCACCGTCGATCAAGAGTCGCTGCTCAGCAGCGGTTTCACGACGGTGGAGCACTACCTGAACACGCTGCCGCAGGTGGTTCCGGGCGTCAGCTCACAATCGAATAACCCGAGCCTCAACGGACGCGCGCAGATCGACCTGCGCGGCCTTGGCGCGAACCGCAATCTGGTGCTCATCGACGGCCGCCGCGCCATGGGCGGTTCCGCCGGTGGGTCCGTGGTGGACATCAACACCATCCCGGCCGCGCTGGTCGATCGCGTCGAAGTGATCACCGGCGGCGCCGCCATGACCTACGGACCGGACGCCGTGGCCGGCGTCGTCAACTTCATCATGAAGAAGGACTTCGACGGCGTCGCGGCCAACAGCAGCTACAACCTCACCGAACAGGGCGATGGACAGGAGTGGAGCGCCGACCTGACCTTTGGCGGCAGATTCGCCGAGGACCGCGGCACTGCGGTCTTCAATGCGAGCTACTTCAACCGCGAGGACATGTACAAGGGGGCCCGCGATTTCGCGGCCCAGGCCAGCAACACGACCAGCATTTTCCCGGGCGGATCATGGGTCCCCGGCACGAACACGCCGAGCACCGCCGCGGTCGCCGGCGCCTTCGGCGCCAACACCTGCAACAACAACGGTGGCGCGGGCGGCTTCGGATTCAACCCGGACGGTTCGCTCTTCTGCACCGGGGTGTCGGGAGACCCCACTCGTAATGCGGTCGGTTTCACAGGGCCCGACAGCTACATCGCGACCAATTTCTACCCGGACTTGTTCTCCTACAACTTCGAGCCGGACAACATCCTCGTCCTGCCGATGGAGCGGTGGAGCCTGTATTCGAACATTGCGATTGAAATGTCCGAGCACTTCCAGCCCTACGTTCGCGCAAGCTATACGAACTACAACGCGTTGCAGGAGCTGGCCGCGACTCCTGCCGGTGGCACGACCGGCTTCACCGTTCCGGTGACCAACCCGTTCATCCCGACGCAACTCGCCGGTATGCTGACCAGTCGCGTCGACAATCCCGCGACCGCGCTCAACGAAACCACCGCGCCGTTCTCTTTCGCCAAGCGCTTCAGCGACCTGGGCGGCCGTACGGGATACAACACCCACGACGTGTGGCAGCTGACTGCCGGCGCCGAAGGCTCGATCACCGAGAAGTGGCGCTACGACGTCTATGCGAACTATGGCCGGTCGGTCCTGAACGAGATCCAGGGCGGCAACGTCCGTCGCGACCGCACGCAGGCGTTGTTGAACGCCGCCGACGGCGGCGCTTCCCTATGCGCGGGCGGCCTCAACCTGTTCGGCAACGCGCCAATCAGTGACGCGTGCCAGGCCTACATCAGCCTGGAAGCCAAGAACCTGACGGTCAGCGAGCAGCACGTCATTGAAGCCGTGTTCAACGGCGAACTGTTCGACATGCCGGCGGGTACGGTGCAAACCGCGCTCGGTGTCGCCTATCGTGATCTGTCGTTCGACTTCAAACCGGACAGTGGCCTGCAGCCCGGGCTCGTGGCCGGCTTCAATCAGCAGCTGCCGGTATCCGGCGAGCTGGACTTCACCGATGTCTTCGTGGAGCTCGCCGTGCCGCTGCTCAAGGAACTGCCGGGGATCCAGAAGCTGGATCTGATCACCGGCGTGCGCACCACGGACAACAATCTGTTCGGCAAGGACGAGACGTGGAAGGCGAACCTCGACTGGACTATCAATGACTGGGCGCGTTTCCGCGGCGGTGTCCAGCATGCCGTGCGCAGCCCGAACATTGCGGAGCTGTTCGCTCCGCAGCTCAACAACTTCCCAACCGGCACAGGCTCGGATCCCTGCAACACCACCGGCACGATCGCGGCCCAGTACCGCAACGGGCCGAATGGCGCGCAGGTCCAGGCGCTGTGTGCGGCGCAGTCTGCCGCGGCGGGCCTGGGGAGCTACGTGCAGCCTTCCGGCCAGTTCAACGGCATCACCGGCGGCAATCCGAACCTGACCCCGGAAACGGCGGACTCGTTCACCGCGGGCTTCGTGGTGAGCTCGCCGTTCGACGCAGGGTTGCTCGAGCGCCTGTCGTTCTCGGTCGACTACTGGTCGATCGATGTCGAGGATGTGATCGCGGCGGTGAACGCCGTCACGATCGTGCAGCGCTGCTACAACCGCGACAACGCCAATCCCTCGTTTGACATCAACAATGCATGGTGCGCGCAATTCAACCGCGACGCGAACAACGGCGGCGTCATCGAGCTGCAACAGCTCTCGCGCAACCAGTCGTTCATCAACACCAGCGGCATCGACTTGACCACCAACTGGGGCTTCGGCGTCGGAGCCGGAAATCTCGACTTCCACCTGGTCACCACCTGGGTCGAGAAGTTCGAGACGCAGACCACTACGGTCGACCCCGTCTACGACTTCGTCGGCTCGATCGGTGCCGTGACGGCCACTGCGACGCCGAAGTGGAAGGGGACGCTCATGACCTCGTACTCTCGCGAAAACCTGCAGGCGCAAATGGCGGTGAGGTACATCGACTCGATGATCCATGCCAACGTGGTGACGGGAAGCTCGCCATTGTCCAACACGGGCGTGGCAGAGACTTGGTACCTCGATCTTTCGGGACGTTACGACCTGACCGAGAGCGTCACGTTCCGGTTGGGCGTCAACAACTTGCTGGACCAGGAACCGCGGCTCTACTCGCCGAACGTGCAGGCGAATACCGATCCGTCGACTTACGACGTGCTCGGCCGCCGTTACTTCATCGGCGTCAACATGAGGATGTAATCGCGCCGGGACGAAAGTCCCGGAATGCAACCGGGGGCGGAGAGCGATCTCCGCCCCTGATCCTGGCTCGCGATGAGTACGCTCGCTTCACTAATACTGCTGTCCGTGGCGGCGGCGCAGAACGGCGCCGATGCCGCGGGCGCCTGTCGCGCGGCACATGCGGCCGATCCGCCCACCCACATAGCCTGTCTCGAAGAGGCGCTGCGCCGGCAAGACGGGTCCGCCCCGCCCGGCGAAACGAAACCGACCGCGGGCCTGGGTTCCGAACAGCTCCCTAAGCAGCGCTCCGCGGCGTCCCGGGAGCTGGTGAACGTGGAGATCGTCTCTGCGAGCTACGACGCCGACGGACGAGGCTTGTTTCTGATGGCGGACGGGCAGCTCTGGCGGGAGACAGAGACCACTCCCCGGAACCAACGGCTGGCACAGAACCAGCCGTACTCCGCGCGTATCGAACGCGGCAAAGTCCGTGGATACCGGATGTACGTCGACGGCATCCGCCGCATGATCAAGGTCGAACGGCTCAAGTGATCGCAGCGGACGCCGCGCGACTCAATCAGGCTTTCGAGCTGCTCAGGCAGGGACTCGCGCGGGAGGCTGCCGCCATCGCAAGCGATGTGGTGGTGCGCGCTCCGGATTCCCCTGACGCATTGCATCTGCTGGCCCTGTGCCGCAAGTCCCTGGGCGACGACCCGGGTGCGGCTGCCGCGTTCGAGGTCGCACTCGCACGCGCGCCGAATGACGCCATGCTCCTCAACAATTACTCGAACCTGCTGCGACGCGTCGGCCGCCTGGACGAAGCCGTGAAGCACTATCGCCGCGCGCTGGTGATCGCCCCCGGCCACGCCGAGTGCTGGATGAATCTCGGACTCGCGCTCATGCAAGTCGGCGATACGGGGCGCGCATGCGAGTCACTTGATCGCGCCGTGACCCTGCGCCCCCATTGTTCAACCACCTGGCAGGCGCTCGGAGCCGCCCGACGCGCACACGGCGACCTCCGCGGCGCGGAGGACGCCCTGCGCCGGGCCGTATCTTTCGATGTCCGCAATGGCGCGGCCTGGACTGGTCTTGGCGTGGTTCGGCGCCTGCTCGGTGACCCGACGGATTCGCTTGCCTGTTACGCGCTGGCGCGCCGGGCCGGTTTCTCCGGTCCCGAGATCGACGATGCCGAGGCTAGCGCGCATCTCGACCTTGGAGAGCCGGAGCACGCACTGGAGCACGCGCGACGAGTGACCGCCACGGCACCCGGTTACGTTCCCGGCCATTCGCTGCTCGCGCATGTCATGTGGGAGCACGGAGCTTCGTTGGCACCTGGGGAGGATCCACTCGCGGCCTTTCGCACCGCGGTGGCCGCGCAGCCAGACCACAGGCCGCTGCGACTGGAATTCATCCGCTTCCTGATCGAAGCCGGCTCCGCGGCCGAAGCGCTCGTTCATATTCGGGCGCTGCGATCGGGTGGGGACACGCCAGCACTCATGGCAACGGAAGCACACGCGCTCGAGACACTCGGTGAGGTCGAGGCCGCAGGCTCGTTGTTCGCCGGTGCTCATGCAGCGGCGACGCCAGCCGATGTCGGCCTGCTCAATCTGTACGTGCGCCATCTCTTGACGGCCGGCCAGGCCGAGCTGGCAGCCGCGCGGGCGCTCGAAGCGCTCGAGCGCGACCGATACAACCAACCGGCGCTCGCATACCTCGGTGTCGCATGGCGACTGATCGGCGACCCGCGAGAGAACTGGCTATGCGACTACGAGCGACTGGCCTCCGAGGTCGCCATCGAGGTGCCGTTGGGATTCGCCGATGAGGCCGCGTTTCTGCGCGCGCTCGAGACGACTCTCATGTCGCTGCATACCGCCCGGCGTGAGCCCGCCAATCAGAGTCTGCGCGGCGGCTCGCAGACTTCCGGAGCGCTGTTCGGACGGCGCGATCCCGTCATCGCCGCATTGCGCGACGCGGTGACGCGTGCCGTTTCGGACTATGTCAGGCGACTTCCCGAGGACACGACGCATCCGTTCCTGCTGCGCAAATCCGCGTGCATCCGCTTCGCCGGCTCCTGGTCCGTGCGGCTCGGATCCGCCGGGCGACACCTCAACCATTTCCATCAGGACGGCTGGCTCAGCTCGGCGTTCTACGTCTCGCTGCCGCCGTCGGTGGCGCAGCCACGTAACGGCAACACGGCCGGATTCATCCAGTTCGGCGAGCCTCCGGTTGAGCTCGGTCTCGGGCTCGCGCCGCGCCGTGTAATGCGGCCCCGCGTGGGTCGACTGGTTCTGTTCCCATCATATTTCTGGCACGGTACGCTGCCGTACGAAGACGACGCGCCGCGGCTGACAGTGGCGTTCGATGCCCTGCCGGTCTAGCTACTACCTCGGCACAGACAACCTGGAGCTGTTCCTGCCGCAACAGGAAAACTCCCCGCAGTACACCGACCCTTGCAACGCCAACAGCTCGTTCCGTGCGGGCGCGTCTGCCGCGCAGGTTGTGGCACTGTGCACCGCGCAGGGCGTCCCGGCCGGAAACTTTGCCGGGTTCACTCCGCGGAGGGTTTCACGTCAATCATTTCCATCCAGAGGGTTGGTTGAGCTCTGCCTATTACGTCAGCGTCCCCGTGGAAAGTGCAGATCCGGTGACGCGCGCGGGCTGGCTCAAGTTCGGTGAGCCGCGGTTTCCAGTCGACGGCCTCGAACCTCTGGCGTGTGTGCAGCCCGCGCCGGGCAGACTCGTGTTGTTCCCGTCGTACCTCTGGCACGGCACGAGCCCGCTGAAGGGCGAAGCGTCGCGGCTGTCGGTGGCATTCGATGCGTTGCCGCGAGCGGAGATCGAGTGATCGGCCTCACGCATCGAAGTCTGGCCCCGTTTGCTAGGAAATGGGATCTGACCCCATTTTGCGGATGATGCGGTTGAGACGCGCCGCGGGCTTGGACACCCACAAGCTGCGGTCTTCTTCCGAAGCGAACCAGCTCTTGGAGAGGCGCGGTTCTGCTGTTCCGCTCGCGGTCGGGCAAGACTGATTGTTGCTGGCGCGAAAGTT
>DASTTJ010000151.1:0-3878 GCA_035760205.1 Steroidobacteraceae bacterium
GTCGGGCACCGCACTGTCGGGCGCCAGGGTGGAGCTCCTTCCGCTCGCACGGGTGACTTGGTCGGATGATTCGGGCAGCTTCTGTTTCGATGAGCTGGCGACGGGTGAGGACTACATCTTGCACGCGACCATCGAGGACTACGCGCGCGGCGAAACGCGATTGCGCATCGATGGATCCGGCGGCGCGGCGGTAGATGGCACCATCCGGCTTCATCGCGTCGCGCTCGATACGGTCATCGTTGAGACCAGCCGGTACGCGCTGCTGGACGATTCCCCGAATGGCGCGCAGCGGCTCGACACAGTGGCGCTCACCAACCACCCGGACATCGCCGACGACCCGATTCGCGCTCTGCGCGGTCTGCCCGGGGTCATTCAGGGCGGAGTATCGGCGGCGAGCAACTTGCGCGGCGGAGAAGCCAACGAGGTGCTGGTATTGCTGGACGGATTTCCGTTGCGGCAGGTGTACCACCTGCCCGGCTACCAGAGCCCCTTCAGTCTGCTCGATGAAGACTTGATCGAAAGCATCGACGTTTTTACCGGCGGATTTCCCGCCCGCTACGGCAATCGGTTGGCTGGCGTGTTCGATATCGCAACGGCAGAGGCGGGCAAGGCCCCGAGAACTTCGCTGGGACTCAGTTTTTTCAATGCTCGTGCGAGCAGTGGCGGTGCGTCGCTGGATGGCGGCACCCGCTGGCGGGCGGCCGCGCGCGTCGGAACGCTGCGCCCGATATTGCACTATCTGTCAGTGGATGGAGGGCGGCCCGCCTACAGTGACCTGTCGCTGACCGCGACGCATCGCGTGCGCGACGTGGTGCTCAGCGGGAATTTCCTGTGGGCAGCGGACGAATACGCGCTCAAAGACGATGATGAATTCGCCGAAATCGAGAGCCGCACCCGCTATAGCTGGCTGCGCGCCGACTACGCGTTCTCGGAAAACGTGGCAAGCAGTCTGTGGTTAGGTCATAGCAGCATCGTCACCGATCGAGTGGGCAGCGTGGACAAGCCCGAGTTCGCCATCAGCGACGTAAGCGACCATCGTGACGCGGGACTCTGGGACGCACGCGGCAACGTCAACTGGCAATGGAGCGAACGCAGCCGGATGAACGCTGGTTTCGAGTGGACCCAGGGCAGTGCTGGCTACCGCTATGACGGCTCGGTCAGCTTCGCGCCCGCGCTAGCCGAGCTTTATGACCGCGAGGATGGTTTCACGCGCTCCCTGACGCTCTCGCCCGATGAACGTCGCGCCGCCATCTTCGTCTCGCAACGCTGGAGACTCGGGGAACGCTGGATGCCCGAAATCGGCCTGCGGGTACAGGAAATGCGAGTGGGTGGGGTGCGCGAGCGCACCTGGGATCCGCGCTTCAGCGTTCGCTGGGAAATCCGCCCTCGCACCGGACTGCGGGCTCATTGGGGCCGATTCCATCAGGCCGACGACGTGCACGAACTTGCGGTACCGGACGGGGTTACGGAGTTCGCGCGCGCGCAGCGCTCGGACCACCTGATCCTCGGCATAGAGCATCGGCTGACGAACGGCGTGCAACTGCGTGCCGAGGTCTTTCGCAAGCAGCAGCGCCATCCGCGGGCTCGATTTGAGAATCTGATGAACCCGATTGAGGTATTCGCCGAGGTTGCGCCGGATCGCGTGCGGGTCGCACCCGATGAGGCGGAGATGCGCGGCGTCGAGCTTTCCATCGCGTTGGAGCGCGAATCTTGGCGCGGCTGGAGCTCGGTTTCCGTGGCTCGCGCGCTCGATGAATTTGGAACCGACGAAGTCCCGCGCAGCTGGGACCAGCGGCTCGCATGGACCAGCGGGATCGACTGGCGCCGCGGCCAATGGCGGGTGGGCGGCGCGGCGACCATTCGCAGCGGCTGGCCCATCACCCCGATTGGCTACGACACGGATGGCGACGCCATCTTAGGTTCGCGCAATGCCGACCGCCTGCCCGCATTCGCCACGCTCGATTTCCGCGTCGAGTATCGACGGCCGCTGGCGGTAGGCAGTCTCGCCGTGGCGCTCGAAGTATCGAATGTCACCAATCGGCGCAACCAATGTTGCCTCGACGTGGAAGTCGAAGACATCGATACGCCAGAGGAATCTATCGTGGCGGAAAAGATGTACTGGCCGCGACTGCTTCCCTCGCTCAGCATCGAGTGGGAACTCTGAGGTTCACCAGCGAAAACCTGCGGTGAGCTGTCCGCCGAACGATAGATAGTCGTCGATCGTGCCGGTCGCGCCACTCACGCGGTCCGTCATCGCCCAATCCGCGAAGTGTTGATTCGCATGCACACGGAACTCCGCATACCAGCGGTCGCCCAGTGTGCGCCGCACCCCGGCGAAGCCCGTGACAATAATCTCAGTGCTGACTTCCGTGTGAATGTCGAACTGACCGCCGTCGGCGCGCGCGCCCGCTACATCCGGCACATCTACGGAGGCCGCACCCAGGCCCGCCCCGAGAAACCATGTCGTCTGACCCTCACCTGGCACGAACGCCCGCTCCGCCCACGCGCTGAACGTAGTCGCCTCCGCGAGGGCGTCAATGGGCTCGACTGACGGGTCCTGCGTGATACCGAGTATGGCCGCCGGAGTCTCGAAGTCATATTCCGTGAGGCCGACACCCGCGCCGAGGGCCCAGTTTTCACTGAGCGAGTAGCGTAGCTGGAGACCGAAGCCGGGGATGTCGTTGGCCGGTTCACCGTCGGCGACATCCACACCCACCCACACGCCAAGGTGGAACCTGGCGTCGGCGCCGTGTGCGATGGGGCCTGCGAGAACACCGAGCAAAAATGCCGCGGCGGGCCGCCATGGGTTCGTGTGCGACACTTCAAGCACCTCCGGTTGGACGTGCTGTTAGGACGGAGCAGCGGGCAAAATCCTTCGCGGCGTGCGCACGCTCGCGCCGGTGGCGCTACGAGCTCCCGGCATAAGCGAGCACACCCATCGCCGAGTAGTGCTCGTTCAGCGTGCGGAGTTTGGCCATGTCCGGAGGGCTGATCTCGAAGTCGAACACGTTGAGGTTCTCACGCTGGTGCTGCGCATGATTCGCCTTCGGCAGTGGCACCACGCCGAGCTGCAGATTCCAGCGTATCAGTAGCTGAGCCGGGCTCTTTCCGTAGCGCGCCGCCATGCCGGCCACCTTGTCATCATTCAGGCGCTGCGCGCGTGTGAGCGGGCTCCACGCCTGGATCACGATGTCGTTGTCGCGGCAGAAGTCGAGCATGCGCGGGCTGTGGCCGAACGGGCTCCACTCGATCTGATTCACCGCCGGCAGTTCACCGGTGCGGTACACCAGCTCTTCGATCTGCTCGATGGTGTAGTCGCAGACACCGATGTCGTTGACCAGGCCGACGCGCTTCGCGCGCCGCAGCCCCTGCCACATCGCCTCACCGACGCCAGTTCCCGGCGGCCTGTGAATGAGCACGAGATCCGCGTACGGCTGCTTGAGCTCGGCAAGATTGTCGCGCGTCGCGGCGAAGGAGTCGTCGGTCTCCTCGATCTTGGTCACGAGGTAGATCTCTTCACGCGCAACGCCGCTGTGCCTGATCGCTTCGCCGATGCCACGTTGAGTATGGTAGTCGCCTGACGTGTCGAACATGCGATAGCCGGCTTCGAGAGCCTGCGTCACTGCTTCGACAGTGTGATGCTTGAGCTGATATGTACCGAGTCCGAGCACCGGCATCTCACGCCCGCTGGGCAACCGCACTGATGGCGGAGGAAAGAAATGCGCGTGGCGTATTGCGTTGGGAGCTGCTGACATGCACCCAAGGCTAGGGACCGATTGCCGGCGCGGCTATCGTCGAGAATACGTATGCTTGCTGCATGACCCACTTGCCGCCTTGTCCGAATTGCCAGTCCGCGCTCTCCTACGAGGATGGTGCGA
>DASTTJ010000152.1:0-11612 GCA_035760205.1 Steroidobacteraceae bacterium
TGGATTCCACGTCGATGGACGCTTCCTGTGTCGTCTCCGGCGCGTGGGGCGCGGGGCTGGGTGGTCGTGCAGACAACGCCTGGGCTATCGACCCGAGAACCTGCTCACGCGCATCGGCGAGTTCGTCAGCCACTTCCTTGCGCAGCGACAGCCGAAGCTTGAGGAAATATCCGTTTGCCGCCGTGACCCACAGCACCGACACCACGGGGGTGCCGTTGCGATCGAACTCGTACACCGCTTCGCGCGCCACGGGCGGGGCTTCCGCCGCAGGCATCGGGCGGCTGAACTCACCGCGCAACCTTACTTTCTGATAGTTGCCACCGAGCTCGATCTCGCGCTTGGCGCTTTCGAATTGCTCGCAGGCGGCCACCGAGTCCGGGCCGTCGGGAATACCGCGCAGCCCGAAGTCGTAGACGTAGATCTTGAGTGAAATGCCGCTGGCGTTGTAAGTGAAGGCGCGACCCATGCGGCGGTCGCTGTAGCGATTCTCGCCCGAATAACGCAGCGGGCCGATGTTCTGCGGCAGCTTGAACGGCGACGGCGCGAGCCGGATCATGTTGTCGCCGAGCGCGGCGGCATTCACGCCGGTGGCGTACAGCCAGCAGGCGACCAGCAGAACTCGCACACCGACGCCGCGTGCGTTCATCGCCATGCGCCTTGCCTGTGCGCGGAACGGGGCGAGCTTTCGCACAGGCGGCTCCGCCGCTCTTCGCGCGGTAGTTTGGCCAGCGCACGCGCCGCGTCGTAGAAACGCGGCAGATCGTGTTGCTCGACTGCCAGCAGCCGTTCGAAACCCGGCACGCAGTCGTAGTAGGTGGCCAGCGAAGCCAGGCGGGCGTTGTTCGGATTGCCATCGAGTTCTGCCGCCAGGCCCGAAGCCGTGCCGAATCGAGCATCGAGCGCCCGCAACTCGGTGACCAGCAGAGCAAAAAACTGCGCCTTGCGCGCGCGCATGACTTCCGGCGCGAGGCTCTGGCCGTACAGCGCCTTCAACTCGCCGCGGAACTGCGCCAACATCGCAACGACCTCCGTCTGGCGCGCGCGCCGCTTCTGATACTTGGCAAGATCCACCTCACGGCCGCGAAATTTCAGCCAGCGCGCCAGCCCTTCCTGTTCCACGGTGACCGCGAAGGCTTCGTTGAACGAACTGTCGTCGGGGATGTACACGAGCTGGTGCGAAAGCTCGTGAAACATGATGGAGGCGAGTTCGTCATCGCCGTAGGACATCATCGTGTTGAGAATGGGATCGTTGAACTTGCCGAGCGTGGAGTACGCCGGCACTCCGCCCACGATGGTGTCCAGACCCTCGGCGCGCAAGGTGGCGGCGAAAGCCTCGGCGCTCGCCTGGCGGAAGTACCCGCGATACGCCACGCAGCCGACGATGGGGAAGCACCATTCACGCGGCTCCACCGAGAATTCCGGCGTCGCCACCACGCTCCACACCACGAAGTCGCGCTTCAGGTCGGCGTACGCAGTGTAGCTCTTGTTGTTAGGAAGGCTGAGTTCGCGCCAGGCGAAATCTCGTGCCTCGCGCACCACTTCCAGGCGCTGCTTGAGCGCCGGATCCGTCTCCGGATCGGCCAGGACGCGCTCGATGGGCTTGCGCGCGGTGAGGATCTGCAACTGGCCCTTGGCCGCCTGCGCCACGTAGGTGGTGCCGCAGCCGGCGAACGCCAGGCAGGCGGTGAGCACGAGAGCAGTACGAATGGTTACCATGCGAGCCATGCAAGTGTACTTGGTGGGCGGCGCGGTTCGGGACCGGTTGCTCGGACGGGAGGTGTCCGAGCGCGACTGGGTGGTCGTGGGTGCGACGCCGGCCGAACTCGAGCGCAAAGGTTTCATCCCCGTGGGCCGCGACTTCCCCGTGTTCCTGCATCCGAAAACCAAGGAAGAACACGCGCTCGCCCGGCTGGAACGCAAGGTAGGCCCCGGCTATCGCGGCTTCACCACCGAGTTCGCCCCCGACGTGACGCTCGAAGACGACCTCAAGCGCCGCGATCTCACCATCAATGCCATGGCGCAGGACGGCGCCGGCAATGTCATCGATCCTCACGGGGGCCAGGCCGATCTCGCGGCACGCCTGCTCCGACACGTGTCCGACGCCTTTGCCGAAGACCCCGTGCGCATCCTGCGCGTGGCGCGCTTCGCGGCGCGTTACGCACCGCTGGGATTCCGCATTGCCGACGAGACCCTGGCGCTCATGCAGAAGATGGTCGCCGACGGCGAGGCGAATGCGCTGGTAGCCGAACGCGTCTGGACCGAGACGGAAAAGGCGCTGGGCGAACCCAGCCCTGACGTCTTCATCAGCGTGCTGCGCGATTGCGGCGCGCTGAAAGTTGTCTACCCGGAAATCGACGCGTTGTTCGGCGTTCCCCAGCCCGCGAAGTGGCATCCGGAAGTCGACACCGGAATCCACCAGCTCATGGCGTTGCGCCAGGCCGTAAGGTTGGGCGGCGGCGTCCAGGTTCGTTTCGCCGTTCTCATGCACGACCTGGGCAAGGCGGCCACGCCCATCGACAAACTTCCCTCCCACCCCGGCCACGAAGACACGGGCGCGGCGCTGGTGGAAAGCCTGGCCGACCGCCTGCGCGTGCCTAACCACCTGCGCGAGCTCGCGGTCGTCACCGCGCGATACCACACGCACGTGCATCGCGCGTTCGAGCTGCGCGCCGCGACCGTGCTGGGTACGCTCGAAAGCTGCGACGCGTTTCGTCGTCCGGAGCGCTTCACGGATTTCCTGATGGCCTGCGAGGCGGACGCACGCGGCCGCACCGGGCTCGAGGATCGCGACTACCCGCAGCGTGGATACTTCGCGGCGGCACGTGCGGCTGCCGCCGCCGTGATGCTCTCCACCGAAGAGCGGGCCGGACTCTCCGGCGCACAGATCGGCGAAGAACTTCGGCGGCGGCGCATCGGGGCCATCGAGACCCTGAAAGCGGCGACATTGCGGCCGAGCAGCAGCGCAGTCTGACGAGCGGGACGCCTTGAAGCTCCGGTAGACTGCCCGCCCCTGTTTGAGAAACGGCGCGCATGTCCTGGCTCGAAGCGATCATTCTCGGCCTCGTCGAAGGTATCACCGAATTCCTGCCCGTCTCGAGCACAGGACACCTGATCCTCACCCAGTCGTTGTTAGGACTCGAAGGCGCCGCCGTCGACCGCCACATCATCATCATCCAGGGCGCGGCCATCCTCGCCGTGTGCTGGGAGTTCCGGCAGAAGCTGCTGCACACCGCCTTCGGACTGCACAACAATCCCGTCTCGCGGCGCTTCTTCCTGAATCTCGTCATCGCATCCGTGCCGCTGGCAGTCCTGGGGCTTACGTTCGAGCGACAGATCAAAGCCGTGTTGTTCAATCCGGTGTCGGTGGCCATCGCGCTGGTGCTGGGCGGTGTCATCATCCTGTGGGCCGAGCGTCGCAAGCACGAAGAGCGCGTGCAGACCGTGGACGAGCTGACCACGATGGACGCGGTGAAGTTAGGCCTGTTCCAGGCACTGGCGCTGATTCCGGGCACCAGTCGATCAGGCGCCACCATCATCGGGGGATTGTTGAGCGGCCTGTCGCGACGCACGGCGGCAGAGTTTTCGTTTTTCCTCGCCATCCCCGCGTTGCTGGCGGCCACCGCCTATGACATCTGGAAGGCGCGGGACGAGTTCGCCGCCGCCGACGTCGAACCGCTCATCGTCAGTTGCGTCGCATCGTTCATCAGCGCCCTGCTGGTCACCAAACTGTTGCTTCGTTTCGTGAGCCGGCATTCGTTCGCCGTGTTCGCGTGGTATCGCATTGCGTTCGGGCTCGTGATCCTCGGAACGGCGTATGCCGGCGTCGTGCAGTGGTAGCAAAAGGGACCGCACCCCCTTCCGTCACCAAAAACATCCATTTGGTCAAAATTCCCTTTTCCGGGTCGTGACCTCGGCCTGAGACTCGGGCCATGAAATTCGACTTCGAAAAGTTCTATCAGGCGGTCAATGCGAAGCGCGAAGAGCGCGCGGCCTCGTGGCGCCAGGTGGCGCGCGAGATCGGCATCGGCAAATCCACCCTCGCGCGTATGGCGCAGAACAGACGTCCCGATGCCGACGGCCTCGCGACCCTGTCGTTCTGGGCCGAGCTCAACCCTGCGGATTTCGTCTCGGTCGAACAATCCGCGGTCAGTGCGGCGGTGGAATGTTCCGCGGGTGCGGGAAACGCCCTGTCGGCGTAGTTAGAACGGGTTCGCCGCCCAGCGCTTGATTCTCTCGTGATAGCTGCGGCTCGACTGAAGCCGGGCCCCGCCCTGCACCACCACGATGTACTCGCCGTGCGGGCCGGTTTCCAGTTGATGGATGTGGCGAACGTTCACGATCAGCGAGCGATGGATTCGCAGGAACGCCTGCGGATCGAGCGTGGCTTCCAGCGTGCCGATCGGCACGTGCAGGAGATGACGCGCAGCCTTCAGATGCAGCTGCACGTAGTTCTCCGCGGCTTGCGCATACAACACGTCTTCTATGTTGACGAAGGAGATCTTTCCGACGGATCGCAGCGCGACACGGGCGAGGTACTTCGGCGGCGCGGACAACTGCTGCAGCAGCGACACGACGTGGCGGTTGTCGAAGCCCTGGATGCCCACGCGTTCGCGCACCCGCGCCAGCGCTTGCGTAAAACGCTCGCGCGTCACCGGCTTCAACAGGTAGTCGATGGCATTGACCTCGAAAGCCTGAATGGCGTACTTGTCGTGCGCCGTCACGAAGATCACCGGCGGCATCTGCTCCGCGCCGAGCTCCTTGAGCACCCCGAATCCGTCCATCTCGGGCATCTGCACGTCGAGCAGCAGCAGGTCAGGAGGATTGGCGCGGACCATCGCGACCGCCTCCGCGCCATTGCGCGCTTCGGCGACCGATGCGATGGCGGACTCCTCGTCCAGAAGCATGCGTATTCCAGCGCGCGCCAGCGGCTCATCATCGACGATCAATACGTTCATTGCGGTCCCACGTGTTCTTCCACGAAATGAAACGGCAACACCATGGTGACCGTGGCTCCACCCCCCGGCGCGGTTTCGGTACGCAACTCCGATCGATCGCCATAAAGTTGATTGAGACGCGCACGCGTGTTCGCGAGTCCGAGTTTGAGTCCGCCGGGGGCGCCCTGAGCGCCAAAACCCGGGCCATCATCCTGCACAACGACATGCAGGGCATCGCCGACACGCGACGCGCGAATACCGATGACGCCGGGTGTGGCCCGCTGGCCCACGCCGTGGCGGATGGAGTTCTCCACCAGCGGCTGCAAGGCCATGTGCGGCACGGCCGCGTCGAGCAGATCCGGGTCGACGTCGAAATCCACGCGCAGCCGATCGGAGAATCGAAGCTGTTCGATGGAAAGATAGAGCTTGAGGTATTCGAGCTCGCGCGCGAGCGTGACCTCCTGTGCATCCATGTCGGCGAGCACGGCGCGCAGCAGATCGCTGAACCGGGACAGCGTTTCCTCCGCCTGCTGACCCTTCTGCTGCCGCACCAGCACGACGATGGCGTTCAGCGTGTTGAACAGGAAATGCGGTTGCAATTGCGCCTTCAGCGCGCCGAGGCGGGCCTGCGCCACCTGGGTTTCCAGTTGCGCAGCGCGCAGGTCGGAACGCAGCGCCGCCTGCGCGCGCTCCTGAAATCGCGCGTAGTTGCGGATTGCGGTCTGGATGCTGAGCACCACCCAGTAAGTCACGACGCCGGTATGGAAGCCGAAAATGAACAGCAGCGTGACTTCGCTCTTGAAGCTGATGGGCGGCTGGATCGGCCAGAACTCGTTCCAGGTCAGGTGAAACGTGGCTTCGAGCGCCAGCCGCAGCAGTTCCCAGGCAATGCTCAGCAGAACGTGCAACCCGATGAGACGCGGAAGGTTCTGGCGCTCGAGCGGCCAGCGGCGCCCGGCCCAGAGGATCAGCGGCGTCAGCAGTGCCGCCACATAGATGTTCACCGACCAGTAGCGCAGGTCCTGCCACGGGTTCGGATCGTCCCAGTAGAAGCGGCGCGTGACGTTCTGGGCGAAGTAGATGAGGCCCACCAGCGTCCAGGCGAGAAAATAGAGAATCCAGGGCCTGGTCTTGCGCAGGTTCATGTGGCACGCGAGCTTAACTCTCGGCGGCGCGTCGCTGACATGCCTAGCAAATAGCGTAGTTGCACCAGCACGGAAAAGGTTGTTTGACCAACTGGCCGAAAACGTTGACCGGTATCCGGAACCAAATGCGCGCAGCCCGCTACAGGGCCAGCGTCTGCGTCGCGAAACCCGCGAGTGACGACTCATACCCCCGCCCCAGCGCGATCACCTTGAAGATCTCGCCCATCTCACCCGGCAGAAGCAAACGCCTCGCCTCACCTGACAACTTTGCCCGCTGGCGCACGTCTTCCCCGGCGAGCTGCATTTCCGTTGCGAGTAGCGACTCGATACCTGCGCCAATGAGAAAGGCCGCCTGGCTGGCGAACCCCAACACTTCGAGACCCGCGCTGTCCGCGGCTTCGGCGACCCGAGTGAAATCCACCCAGGCGGTGATGTCCTGCAGCCCCACGTTGATGAACGGATCGCTGTGCGCGCGATGGCGGAAGTGGCAGCGAAGAGTGCCGGTGGTGCGGTCCGGGTGATACAGATGCGCACGGGGCAGCCCGTAGTCGATAAGCAGCGCCATGCCGGCCTCGAGCTGTGCCGCGAGGCTTGCCATCCACGGCTGAAATGCCAGGCAGGCTTCGGACACGTAGCCATCGGGCAAAGGCGCCGGCAACGATTCGACGATGTCGGCCACCGCGTGCATGAGCTCGGCGCTGGGACTCGTTTCGCGCCATTCGAAGCCATCACCACTCAACCCGACACCCAGCGCTCGCACGTCGATGCCTTCGGGCCGCGAGCGCAATACGAACCGCTCCACCGGCATGGCATCCAGCACTTCGTTCGCCAGCACGACACCGCGCATCGAGCGCTCGGACCAGCGATCTAACCACTGGACCCTGCTGGCGATGGCGGCTGGCAGCTCGGCGATTCGCGCGCGCTGGCGCTCGGCGAGATCGGCGCTCACTTCGAGAATGGAGTAACGCTCGGGCAGCGCACCGATGGCGGCAAGCTCCGTGAGCACGTCGGCCGCCATGCGGCCGGAACCCGCGCCAAGTTCCAGGATTTCGCCGTCGGTCACCTCCAGCACGTCGGCGCACTGCCGCGCGAGGCAGCGCGAGAACAGGCTGCCCATCTCCGGGGCAGTGACGAAGTCACCGCTGCTGCCGAGTTTGGTGGCGCCGGCGCTGTAGTACCCGAGCCCCGGCGCGTACAACGCCAGCCGCATCCAGGCATCGAAGCCGATGACGCCGCCGTGCTGCTGCATGAACGCGCGGATGTGCTCGACCACACGCCTCGAATGCGCAAGTTCGTCGGCATTGAGCAGCGGCAGGGTTGTGACGGATGCGGGAGAAGTCATACAGTGCGGACGTGAAAGACGGGAGCGGCAGTTTAACCGGCAAGACGGTGCTGATCACGGGCGGCGCGCGCCGCGTGGGTGCGGCGATTGCGCGGACGCTGCACGGCGCGGGCGCCAATCTCGCCATCCACTACCGCAAGTCGACCAGCGAAGCTGCCTCGCTTGCGGATGAGCTCAATGCGGCCCGCGCGAAATCCACGGTGATCTTCCAGGCGGATCTGCTGGACATCGGCAAGTTGCCATCACTCGTGGAATTCGCGGTGCGCAGCTTCGGCGCGCTGGATGTCCTCGTGAACAATGCCTCGACGTTTTACCCAACGAAGATCGGCGAGATCACGCCGGCGGCGTGGGACGACCTCATGGGCAGCAATCTCAAGGTGCCGCTGTTTCTCTCACAGGCCGCCGCGCCGGCGCTGAAGAAATCGGGTGGACTCATCATCAACATCGTGGATATCCACGCGCTGAGGCCACTGCGCAACTACACGGTTTACTGCGCCGCGAAGGCCGGCCTGCAAATGCTCACACGCTCGCTGGCCAAGGAACTGGGACCGGAGGTTCGGGTCAACGGCATTTCGCCCGGCCCCGTTCTCTGGCCGGAAAATGACGGCGACAGCGCCACGCGGGCCAAGATCATTCAACGAACGATCCTGCAGAAGATGGGCACGCCCGAAGACATCGCGCGCACCGCGCTTTTCTTCGCAGCCTCCGCGCCGTTCATCACCGGACAGATTCTCGCCGTCGATGGCGGGCGCAGCGTTGCCTGGTGACTACTAACCTGTGACAGGGGGCGACCCCGGCAGGCCGATGTTCAATGGCAGCATTTCATGCCCGTCGCGATCGAACTCTTTCCACAACTGACCCATGGTCTTGTCCGCCGTGGGATGAACCACCTCCGGCGCGATCTCGGCCATTGGCCCCAGCATGTACGGCCGCTTGAGAAGGTCCGGGCGCGGCAGCGTGTAGTCCGCAGTCTTTTCCACAAGGTTACCGAACAGCAGCACGTCGAGATCCATGGTGCGCGATGCCCACTTGGGTGCAAAGCGCGGACGTCCGCATCGCGTTTCGATGGCGCGAAGCCGCGCGATGACTGCATCCAGCGGCTGCGGCGTGGTGAAGCCCAACACCAGGTTGATGAAGTCCGGCCCGTCGAACCCGACCGCCACGTTGCGATACGCGCGCGAGAACACGGCGTCATTCCAGGAGTGCTTGATCTCGGCGCAAGCGCGCACGAGATTTTTTTCCGGTTCCAGATTGCTGCCCGCCCCGACGAATACGCGCTGGTGGCCAGGCTTGAGAAGCTTCACTTGCCCGAATCCTCTGAATTGATTTGGGCGCGCGTGCGCAGCACGGCCACGCCCACGTCTTTCGAACCGCGGATGGCTCCGGGCTTGTTGATCGACAGGCGCACCCACTCGAGGTTGAACTCTTCGAGCACGAGCAGCGCCGTGCGATGCGCCAGCGTTTCCACCAGCTTGAATTCCGATTCGCTCACGAATGCGATCAGACGCTTGGCCACCTTCTTGTAATCGAGCGTATTGGCGACGTCATCGGACTGCGCAGCGTGTGTGCAATCCACCGGCATTTCCACGTCGAGCACGATGGTTTGCTTGATGCGCCGTTCCCACTCGATGAAACCGATGATGCATTCGACGGCCAGCCCGTGCAGGAAGATGCGATCGCCAGCGTCGGGCGTCGCCGCCGAGCTCGGCAGCGTGTGGGTCTTTGGGCCGCTGGTAACTTTCGTTTTGGACAATTTCGTTCCCTAGCTATTGGCGAGTTCTGAAAGCGGTCCCAGTTCCGAAAGGGACCAGGTTGCACGCGCGCGAATCGCCGGTCCTTCGCAACTGCCCGCCTTGAGGCGCGCCATGCCGGCTACGGCGATCATGGCGGCATTGTCGGTGCAAAACTCGATACGCGGGTAGAACACTCTCGCGCCCTGGCGGGCCAGCGCCTTTCCCATCTGTTCGCGCAACCGGCGGTTCGCGCCCACGCCGCCCGCCACCACCAGGGTCTCGTATCCGGTGTGCTCGAGCGCACGCAGCGTCTTGGTGATGAGCGTGTCGACGATGGCCTGTTGAACGCCCGCGGCGATATCGGCGCGCGTTCCATCGTCCAGCCCGCCGGCGCCGGCTCGTTCCTTCACGGCGAGTGAAACGGCCGTCTTCAACCCGGAGAAGCTGAACTCGAGGCCGGGGCGATCGAGCATGGGCCGCGGAAAGTTGAATCGGTCCGCCCGGCCCGAGCTTGCCAGTGTCGCGAGCTCTGGGCCGCCCGGATACGGCAGGCCTAACAACTTGGCGGACTTGTCGAAGGCTTCGCCGGCCGCGTCGTCGCGCGTTTCGCCGAGCACCGCATAAGAGCCTGGGGCAGCCACGTCGATCAGCATGGTGTGGCCACCGGAGACCAGCAGCGCCAGATGTGGAAATGGTGGGGGCTCATCTTCAAGCAGCGGCGCCAGCAGATGACCTTCCAGGTGATGCACGGCAATCGCCGGCACGTTCCACGCGTAGGCCAGCGACCGCCCGAGCGCGGCGCCCGTGAGCAGCGCGCCAATCAGACCAGGGCCGGCGGTGTAGGCCACCCCATCGATCTGTCCGGGCGCGGTTTTGGCGTCCGCCAGCGCGGTTCGCAGCAGTGGAAGCAGCCGACGTACGTGATCGCGAGACGCCAGTTCCGGCACCACGCCGCCGTATAAGCGGTGCAGGTCGACCTGGCTGTAAATCTCGTGCGACAGCAGCCCGGCGGCGTCGTCATAGACGGCGACCGCGGACTCATCGCAGGAGGATTCGAGGGCAAGAATGCGCATGTATATAGAGTGAGACCCCGGACAACAGTATTTAAACGAGCGGGGCTTTGCCTTTTTGGGACTGTTCTATAGAATCGCCACCCCTGCCCCAGGCAGGTTGTGGCAAAACTCCAAACAGATCAATGGGTTGAGGTTTCGATGCCGAGCGTTCGCGTACGAGAAAACGAATATTTCGATGCCGCCCTGCGCCGTTTCAAGCGCGCGTGCGAAAAAGCGGGCGTGCTCACCGAGCTGCGACGCCGGGAATTCTACGAAAAGCCGACGCAAGAGCGTAAGCGCAAGAAGGCGGCCGCCGTGAAGCGCCACCTCAAGCGCAACAGCCCGCGTGAATACTCGGCGCGCCCGCGTCCGAGCTGAGACTCATCTGAAAGAGGTGGGCG
The DNA here is from genome assembly GCA_035760205.1 of Steroidobacteraceae bacterium. Taxonomy (GTDB): domain Bacteria; phylum Pseudomonadota; class Gammaproteobacteria; order Steroidobacterales; family Steroidobacteraceae; genus CADEED01. The sequence continues at coordinate 10,608 of DASTTJ010000152.1, forward strand.
ATGACGCTTAAAGAGCGCATCACCGAAGACATGAAGACCGCGATGCGATCCGGAGAAAAGGATCGTCTCGCGGTCATTCGTCTTTTGCAGGCTGCCATCAAGCAGATCGAAGTTGATGAGCGCATCACGCTCGACGACGCGAAGGTCACTTCCGTGCTCGAGAAGATGATCAAGCAGCGCAAGGAATCCATCGTCGCCTTCGAGAAAGGCGCGCGTGCGGATCTGGTGGCGAAAGAGACCGCCGAAATCGCCATCCTCCAGCCCTACCTGCCCGCACAACTTTCCGATGCCGAGCTCGACGCGATCATTGCCGAAGCCATCGCCAGTACAGGCGCCGCGTCCATCAAGGACATGGGCAAGGTCATGGGCGTGGTGAAGGCCAAGGCCGCAGGGAAGGCCGACATGGGCGCCGTCGGCGCCCGCATAAAAGCCAAGTTAGGCGGCTGATTTGGGCGGGCGTGGCATCGCCACCGCCGGCGCGCTGATTCTCATCGCGCTCATCTGCATCTCCGTCTCACGCAAGATCGAAGCCGAACGCCGGGAGCTCGGGCGCTTTCCGCGTGAGCGGCTTCCACTGGTGATTGGCGGCGCGATCGGGGCGCTGGTGCTGTGCGCACTCGTGGTTATCGCAATATTTAGATGAACGCGGGGTCTGGCTCCATTTTCTGGAGACAGAAAATGGAGCCAGACCCCAGAATCCACCCATGGCAGGGCGCATTCCCCAGAGCTTCATCGACGACCTGACCGCGCGAGCGGACATCGTCGAGCTCATCGGTTCGCGCGTCGAGCTCAAGAAGGCCGGCCGTGAATACCGCGCCTGCTGCCCGTTCCACAACGAAAAGACACCTTCGTTCTGGGTGAGCCCGGTCAAGCAGTTCTATCACTGCTTCGGCTGCGGGGCGCATGGCACGGCGCTGGGCTTTCTCATGGAGTACGACAAGTTGTCGTTCCCCGAGGCCATCGAGGAATTGGCCGGGCGGCTGGGCCTGGACGTGCCGCGCGAGG
>DASTTJ010000153.1:0-3209 GCA_035760205.1 Steroidobacteraceae bacterium
TCGCCGAGGCACTGCCCAATGCTTGAAGGAATTCGCGACGTTTCATGGCGCACTCTCTCGCAAAGTTGCGGGAGCTTGTTGCAGCCGCGCGAATGCCGTCAATCTAGCCTTTTGTAGTAGACGGTCGTGGCGCAGGGCCCGCCGTCCGGCCACAGCGCGTAGTCGGGTATCGTGCCGACGCGCTGCCAGCCACGCCGTTCATAGAGCCGCTCGGCATCCTGACTCGCGGTGTCGAGCACCAGAAGTGTCTTGCCGGCCTGCGCCGCAGCGCGCTCCGCGGCCTCGAGCACGGCCGCTCCCACGCCCAGTCGGCGCGCGCGCCGATGCACCAGCATCTTGGAGATGTCTGCTCGATGCGGCTGATTTTCGGGCTGAGCCCACACCGCCTGCGCCGTGCCGATGATAGTGCCGTGCTCGTCTTCGGCGATCAGCAGCGCGCGTTCGCCGCGCGCCATGCTTTCGGCGACACCACGCCAGAAGTCCGCGGCCTTCGCGAGAGTCATGGGGTGCATGAAGCTCACTGACGCGCCACCTTCGACGCAATCGATGAGGACATCGCACAGCCCACCAAATTCGCGCGAAGTCAGCGTGGTGAGTTGCCGCAGCGAAAACGCACTCATGACGCCAGCACCACGACGTAGTGCGCCGTCTTGCGTGTGCGGTTGCGAAACGTCACGGGCGCGTCGAGCTGCATGGCGAGGCAATCGTCTTCGGCCAACCGGTGCGTCACTTTGCCCACGGCGATCTCGATGGCACCTTGCCGCACCCAGACCTGTTGCGCTACGGCCGAATCGCGCGCACCGGTTTCGTAGGACACTTGGGCGCCCGCCGGAAAGGCCACCTCGACGATGCGAATGGGCGAGGGAAAGTTTGCCGGCGAAATGTTGCGGCGGACATACCCGGACTGCGGGTCTTTCCATGAGCTTCGCTCGGCGGCGCGCGAGACCGGGCTGAGCGGGGTGCTGAGATCGTCGAACAGCGAGGCGAGAGTGCAACCCAGACCCGTGGCGATCTTTTCGAGGATCACGGCGGTCGGACTGGTTTCGCCTCGTTCCACCAGCGAGATCATGGAGCGGCTGACGTTGCAGCGCGTGGCGAGTGCTTCCAGGCTCAAGGCCGATCCGGCGCGGAGCGAGCGCACGCGGTTGGCAATTCGGGCGTTGATATCCATCATAATGGACGAAACATCCACCAAGCCGGACGCGCCGTCAATTTCCGGGTTGCGGGAAACCCGCAAACGGCTTGTGGTGCGTCAGCGATTCCTGTCGAGAGGCGACGGCACAGGAACCGACGTAGGCCGGTCCCTCATTCGGAGCCCGGGCGGCAGGCAAACATGTGCGACCCAGGTCCAGATTGCCATCGGTCCGATTGGTGAAAACGCTTGAATCGTATAGTCTTGCCACCTTATGACTGAAGCCCCCAAGCCCCCGACAAACGACGCCGTCCGTTCCGATGCCCGCCGCGCGGTGCGGGTCGCCATGCAGGAATACCTGCGTCGCGATTCAGTGCTTCCGGTGCTGCGCCTGCTCTTCGATCTGGCGTTTCTGATCGCAGCAATCGTCGGCGCCTGTGTGTTCGAATCCTGGTGGGCAAAGATGCTCATGGTGGTGCCGGCCGGCATCGCCATTGCGCGTTTGTTCGTCATCGGGCACGACGCCTGCCATGGCAGCTACACGAAGTACGACTGGCTCAACAAAATCGTCGGCCGCATCGCCTTCCTGCCGTCGCTCACGCCGTTCTCGCTCTGGGATGTGGGCCACAACGTTGCCCACCACGGCTTCACGAACCTCAAGGGTCGCGACCAGGTCTGGGTGCCAATGTCGGCGGAAGAATGGGCTGCCGCCTCGAAACTCCGCCGCGGACTCGAGCGCGTCTATCGCTCCGGCTTCGGTCAAGGCCTCTACTACACGATCGAAATGTGGTGGAAGAAGCTCATCCTCCCCAGCAAGAAGCATGTCGGCGTGCGTCGTGCGATTTTCATCTGGGACAACGTGCTCGTACTCAGCGTAGGCGCCGCGTGGATTTCCGCACTGGTGCTGTGGGCGGTGTACGACAACCATTCCGTCACCTGGACGCTGCTCTGCGGGTTCGTACTGCCGTTCCTGGCCTTCAACTGCATCATGGGCTGGGTCATCTACGTGCAGCACACGCACCCGGAAGTGGCCTGGTTCGACAAGCGCGACGAATGGCAGAAGCGCTTGGGGTTCATCACCACCACCATCAACGTCGTGGTGCCGAAGAGCATGGGCCGCATCCTGCACGACATCCTCGAACACGGCGCCCATCACGTAAATACCGGCGTGCCGCTGTACCGTCTGCGTGCGGCTCAGGAAGCGCTCAAGACCGCGGTTCCGCAGCTCGCGCGCGTTTATGTGCTCAACTGGAAGCGCTACTGGGCAACCGTGCGTACCTGCAAGTTGTACGACTACGCGAATCACCAGTGGCTCGATTTCAAGGGCCGCGTGACCGCAGCACCCCTGTTCCCTGAAGCGGCTCCGGCCGCCGCCCGCTAATCTGTCGCAGCGGAATGCGCACCGCATCATCGGATTTGCCGAAGATGCGTTCTGCGAGTGCTCTCGCCTTGCTGGCCGTCGTGGTGGCCGCGACTGCCGCGGAACAATCTCCGCTCAGCCCTGAATTCGACGCGCGCAACTGGGCATCCATCGGACGCACGTCGGCCGAGACGCACTACAGCCCGCTGGCGGAAATCAATCGCGCGACGGTCGGTCGTCTGAAGCTGGCGTGGACGCTCGATCTCGACATCAGCAACGCGCAGTCGACACCTTTGGCAGTGGACGGCGTGATCTTCGTTGCGGCCGGCTACAGCATTGTTTATGCCGTCGATGCAGCCGCCGGCAAAGTGTTGTGGAAGTTTGATCCGGGCGTCCTGCAGTTGGCGGGAAAGAAGTTACGCGCAGGCGCGGGCGTTCGCGGTCTCGCGTATGCCGCAGGCCGTCTGTTCGTCGGCACGCACGATGGCCGTCTGATCGCGCTCGATGCGAAGAAGGGCGCGCAGGTCTGGACCACGCCGGTGCTCGACCCCAATGATTCGACGTTCATCTCCGGCGCGCCACGTGTGTTCAAGGGCAAGGTGGCGATCGGCTTCGGGGATTCGGATGTGACTCCCGGCCGCGTGAGCGCATTCGATGCCGTCAGCGGCAAACCGGTGTGGAGCTGGGTGGCTCAGGGCGCGGGTGGCGCCGTCTGGA
>DASTTJ010000154.1:0-13521 GCA_035760205.1 Steroidobacteraceae bacterium
CAGAAAGAAATACAGAACCAGGATGGACAACAGGCCGCCGATGATCGCGGCGTCCTTCACGTCGCTGACGGCGCTGGCGATAAATTTCGACTGATCGTAGACCGGCACGAGTTTTGTGCCGGCGGGCAGCGTTTTCTCGAGCGCTTCGATCTTGCCGCGGATTCCCTGGGCCATCTGCACGGTGTTGGCGTCACCTTCCTTGTAGATGGCGAGTTCGATGCATTCGGCGCCATTCAGCCGCGTTATCGCGGTGCGATCCTTGTAGCCACGCTCCACACGCGCCACGTCCTTCAGATACACCGGCTGGCCATCGACATTGGCGATGACCGAGTTCGCCATATCCTCGAGCGTGTCGAATTCGTTGACGGTGCGGACCAGGAAGCGCTGTGTTCCCTGCTCGAGCCGGCCACCGGACAGATTCACGTTTTCTGCACCGATGCGTCTCGCCACCTGCTCGATCGAAAGCCGAAGCTGCGCCAGGCGCTGCTGATCGACGTAGATCTGCACTTCATCTTCGAAGCCGCCGCTGACCTTCACGGCCGCCGAGCCTTCCACCGACTCGATTTCCGGCTTGATGCGGTCGTCGGCGAAGCGGCGGAGGAATTTGAGGCGGTCTTCCTGTGTGCCCGCCTTGGCGTTTTCGTCGACGAACGCGACGCGCATGACCGGTTCACTGGACGGATCGAAGCGCAACAGCAGCGGACGGGTGGCTTCGGTGGGCAGCCAGAGCAGATCGAGGCGTTCGCGAACCTCGATGCTGGCGAAGTCCATGTCCGTGCCCCAGGTGAATTCGATGATCACGTCGGACTGGCCGGAGCGCGACACCGAGCGCACCGACCGCACGTTGCGCACCACGCCCGCCGCTTCCTCGATGGGGCGCGAGATCAGGTTTTCCAGTTCGGTCGGCGCCGAACCCGGAAGCTCCGTGCGGATGGTCAGCGTCGGGTATGACAGGTCCGGCAGCAGGTTCACCTTGAGCCGGGAGAGCGAAATGATCCCGAGCAGGGTGATCGCCACCGTCGCCATGGCGATGGTGACGCGCCGGCGAATCGCGAAGTCGACGAGCCCCATGACTAACTACCGGCTTTGGCGGTCTGTTCCAGCGATACGACGCGTACCGGATTACCGTCCTTGAGGCCGTTCTGGCCCACCACGACCACCTGCTCGGTGCCGGTGAGCCCGTCAGTCACCTGGATCTTGCCGGCGTTCGACAGGCCGGTCTTGATGGCGCGTTGTTCGGCCTTGCCGCCGGCCACCACGAACACATTCGATGCGCCGTCGGTATCGAGCAACGCGATGCGCGGGATGGTCAGCGCCTGGGTGTGGCGCTCGAACACGATGCCGACGCGCGAGAACATGCCGGGCTTGAGATCGCCATTGGGGTCATTGACCTCGAGCGTGACCTTGAAGGTCGCGGTGGCGGCGTCCACCGTGGGCGCCACCAGCTTCACGATCGCCGGGAACGTACGGCCGGCGAGGGCGTCGACGGCGATCGACGCGGCCTGGCCCGTTTTCAGGCGCGCGAGTTCGCGCTCGGGCACATACACCGCGGCCTTGAGCGGCGTGGGATCGGTGACGCGAAACAAACTGGTGCCGATCGCGATTTCCTGGCCGAGTTTCACGTGACGTTCGGACACGATGCCGGCGAACGGCGCGCGGATCTCGCTGTAGGAAAGACTCAGGGAAGCGATGTCGTTGGCGGCCCGCTGATTGTCGAGATCGTACTTGAGGCCTTCGAAGGCGCCCGCTGACACCAGGCCCTTCTCATGAAGTTCGACCTGGCGATTGAAATCGCGCTCGGCCTTGGCAAGCGCCGCGCGGGTCTGTGCGGCCTGCAGCCGCAACTGCCGATCATCGAGCACGGCGAGCAACTGGCCCGACTTCACCTGGTCGCCTTCTTCGACGAGGAGTCGGCGCACTTCGCCACCGACCTTGGCAATGATCTTGGCGTCGGCCTCGGCTTCGAGGGTGGCGGTGCCGCTGTACATGGCGAGCATCTCGCCCCGAATGGGCTTGGCCACTTCGACAGGAATGGCGGAGTCGGCGAGGGCCTTGGCGTCCTTTTCCTGCGCTGCCTTGTCGCCGGCAACGCCCGTCTCCGCGCATGACGAGACTGCCAGGGCGATCGCCACGACGGCGGCGCATAGAAGTGTTGTTTGCATGACCTTCCCCTTTATCTGCGGTTATGACGACGCAGAGACCCAATTGGTTGCGAATTGGGCAGAGTCTAGGGAAGTCTGGTGTTGTAGTCAACTACAACACCAGATCCGACGGAAGTGTCAGTCGGCGGGCTTGCTGTCGCGGAGGACCGTACGTGCGGGCGCGGAATGGATGGGCCGTGCCCCGGTCACCATGTCTGTCATCACTTCCGCCGCCTGATCGAGCACGGTGTCCGGGAATTTGGCGTCCGCCAGTTCTTCGGCGTTCTTGAGAGCCGGCAGATTCTGCGCGGTGCGACGGGCGTTCTCGCGGCTCAGGCGATCGCGCTCGAGACGCTCCCGCTCGTCCTTGCGCTGCTGCAGATTCAGCGACAGCGAAGTCTGCTTGCGCATGGCGTCGGCGGCGGCCAGGTCGGCCACCAGCCAGCGATAGTCAGGATCGCGGTCGGCACGGGTTTTTTCTTCGGTGGCGAGCGCCGCGATGTTGGGCTGCTGGGCCTTGCCTTCGCTGCGGAACGGCACGCCCGGGATGCGATCCCAGGGCAGGGCGCCTTCCAACGCGCTCTCGCCGAATTCTTCCATGTCGATCTGTGAGGGCAGCGTGACGTCAGGCTCGACGCCGCGATGCTGTGTGCTTTCGCCAGTGATCCGGTAGAACTTGCCGATGGTGACCGTGAGCTGGCCGTTGACCGGACGCGGCGACCAGCGATCGAGCGGCACGAGATTCTGCACCGTGCCCTTGCCGAAGGTGCGCTGCCCCAGCACGACACCCCGGTGATAGTCCTGGATGGCGCCCGCGAAAATCTCCGATGCGGACGCACTGAAACGATCGACGAGAACGGCGAGCGGGCCCGAATAGGCGACGCCGGGTTCCGGATCGTCCTGTACTTCGAGTTCGCCCGTGGTGACCTTGAGCTGCACCACCGGCCCCTTGTCGACGAACAGGCCGGTCAGTGCGGTGGCTTCGGGTAGATAGCCGCCGCCATTGCCGCGCAGGTCGAGCACGAGGCCGTCGATCTTTTCCGCCTTGAGTTCGTTGATGAGCCGGCGAACGTCGCGCGTGGTGCTGCGGAAGTTCTTTTCGCCGGAGTTCTGCGCCTCGACGTCCTGGTAGAACGCGGGCACATTGATGACGCCGACGCGGATTTCCTTGTCACCGCGTTTGATGGTGCGCAGCTCTTTCTGCGCGGCCTGCGCTTCGAGTGTGACTTTGTTGCGCGTGAATTCGAGGGTCTTCTCCGCAGTGCCGGGAGCGGCGCCCGCGGGCAGGACCTGCAGGCGCACCTGTGTGCCCGCGCGGCCGCGGATGAGCTGCACTACATCGTCGATGCGCCAGCCGAGCACGTCGGTGACCGGACCTTCCTTGCCCTGGCCTACGCCTGTGATCCGGTCTTTGACGGACAACGAGCCCGCTACAGCTGCGGGTCCGCCTTCGATGACGTTCATGATGGTCACGTAGTCTTCGATGAGCTGCAGCGAGGCGCCGATGCCGTCGTAATTCAGGCTCATCTGGATGCGGTACTCCTCCGAGCTGCGCGGCGAGAAGTAACTCGAATGCGGGTCGTAGGCGCGCGCGTAGGAATTCATGAGCGATTCGAACACGTCGTCCGAACTCACCTGGTCGATGCGCTTCAGCGTGGTCTCATAACGCTTCTTGAGCAGCGTAGCGGCTTCGTCCCAGGCCTTGCCGGTGAGCAGCAGCGACAAGGCGTCGTTCTTGACGCGCTTGCGCCAGAAGTCGTCGAGTTCGGCGGACGTCGCGGCCCAGGGGGCCTTTTCACGGTTGAACTCGAAGGATTCGTTCAGCGTCCAGTTTGGTTCCTTGGCGAGCTGCGCGATGGCGAACTTGATCCGCTCGCGGTTGCGCTGCTGGAAGCGCGCAAAGATCGCGAAGGCGGGGTCGACGTCGCCACTGCGGATCATGTCGTCGAAGCGAAGCTTGTACTGCTCGAATTCCGCGATGTCGGCGGCGAGCAGGCTCGTGTGCTGGCTGTCGATGCTCTCGAGGTAACGCGTGTAGACGACGGCCGAGAGGCGGTCATCGAGCTTGGAGCCGCTGTAGTGCATGCCTTCGAGCATGGACCCGACTTTGCGTGCGACCGACCGGTGCCGTTCGCTCGGCACCACCGAGCCCGCGGGCAGTTGCGTACTCGCCGGAGCCTGGGCAGAGCCCGTCAGCACCATGAGGGCGGCCAGCATCGAGGGAGCGAGCCAGCGGGTCGAGCGGGTGATCAATGAATTCATGCTTTCGGGTGTCTCAAGTTTCGGGACGGTCCGTACAATTCAACACTAAGGCCGCGCGGCGGCCTGCTCAAGTGGCATCTCCTCAAACATAGGCAATTCCATGCGCCCTTTGGTCGTTCTCCTTGGAATCGTGATGGGTTCGACAGTCTCCATTGCCACCGCGATGCTGCTGACCGGGGTGGTCTTTCTATTGTTGCCGGAGTACGGGGAACGCCTGGCGGAAGAGCGAATTCCGCTACTGGCAGCCTGCCTGCTGTCAGTGTCGACCGCGGCCATTGCCGCGACGAGTTTTTACGCCGAATTGCGTACGCGGTCCTGGCGGTATGCAGCTCACGGAGCGCTGCTGTTGATGTTGGCGCTTGCCCTGTGGAATTACTGGCCAAAATCATGAAACGCACACATATGAATACGTTCGAGCGCCCGCTTAGACACTTGGTTCCGGCAGTTCTGACCGGAATCGCAATCTGCGCTTCCGCCGGCCCGGAAACGACGTCAATCGACGAAACCACCTACAGGGCCCACATCGCCAGACTCGCGTCCGACGAATTCGGCGGTCGCAAGCCAGGCACCGAGGCGGAAAAGCTCACGCTGGACTATCTCGAAGCGCAGTTTCGCGGGTTAGGCCTGAAGCCAGGCAATGGCACGAGCTTCCGGCAGGAAGTGCCCATGGTGGAGATCACGGCGGCGTCCGATGCCGCACTCAGGATCACGACGGGTGCAAATTCCGCGGACCTGAAATTCCGCGATGACATGGTCATCTGGACCAAGCGCGTGAAGACGGCCGAATCGATGGAAGCCAGTCCCATGGTGTTTGTCGGCTATGGAGTCACGGCGCCCGAATACGATTGGGACGACTATGCGGGCGTGGACATGCGCGGCAAGACCGCCGTCATTCTCGTCAACGATCCGGGATTCGTGACCCAGGACGACTCGCTGTTCCGCGGCCGGGCTATGACCTACTACGGACGCTGGACTTACAAGTTCGAGGAAGCCGCGCGCCGTGGTGCCACCGGCGCCATCATCGTCCACCAGCCGGAGCCCGCCTCCTACGGCTGGGACACCGTCGTGAACAGCTGGTCGACGCCGCAGCTCGATCACGCCACCGCAGACGGCAATGCCGGCCGTGTGGCCATCGAAGGGTGGATCACGGAGCCGGTGGCGCAGAATCTGTTTGCAGCCAACGGCATAACCCTGGCGGATGCGGTGAAGCGCGCCAACACGCGCGGTTTTCGTGCCGAACCGCTGAAGAGCACAGTGAGCGCGTCAGTTCGCAACGCGATCCGCCGCACCACTTCTCACAATCTCGCGGCGCTGCTGCCCGGAACGACGCGGCCCGACGAATACCTCGTCTACATGGCGCACTGGGATCATCTGGGACGCCTGCCGGGATGCTCCGGCGACTGCGTATTCAACGGCGCGGTGGACAACGCCACCGGCACCGCGGGGCTCGTCACCATCGCCAAGGCGTTCGCCGGGGCACGCAAGAAGCCTGCGCGCTCGATCTTGTTTCTCGCGGTGACGCTCGAGGAGTCCGGGCTGCTGGGTTCGGCCTACTACGTCGACAATCCGTTGTTCCCGCTCGCGCAAACCGTGGCGGCGTTCAACATGGATGCGATGCACTTCGGAGGTCCCACCCGGGATGTCACCGTGGTCAATATCGGCGCCTCGGAGCTCGAAAACTATCTCGCTGATGCGGCCAGGGCCCAGGGGCGAGTGATCAGGGCAGAGCCGACGCCAGAGAAGGGCACCTTCTTCCGCTCCGACCATTTCAATTTTGCCAAGCGCGGTGTCCCGGCGCTTTACATCAAGGGCGGTATCGACGATCGCGAGCGCGGTCCGGTCTGGCGTCAAAAGTATCTGGACGATTTCACCGCGCAGAAATATCACAAGGCGGGCGACGAATATTCGCCCGAAGCCGACCTCCGTGCTGGGGTCGAAGACATGGCCTTGTTGTACGCGGTAGGGGCGAAACTGGCCTCCGAAAAGTCATTTCCGAACTGGAATCCAGACAGTGAGTTTCGCGCTGCGCGAGATCGCAATCGCGCGGCGTCAGCAAAGTAATCAGGTGCGGCGTCCGGAGCCGGGCGCCCGGGGTTCAGCGGCGATCGCGCCGCGTGCGCCAGGCTTCGCGCGCGGCCTTCCCCTGCGTGCTGTTGTAGGGATCGCATCCTTGCGGCTCGCTGGACGGGAACAGGAAGTCGCCTAACAAAGTGACCTTCATGTCCTGGCTCTTTTTCGGTTCCCGCGTCTGCTCGAGCTCACGCTGGCGTTGCCGCGTGCGTTCCTCGGCCTTCAGGTCCGCGAGATAGTAGTCGCTCATCGAGTTCATCCTCCGCGGCCAGTGTCGCCGAATTGCGTCACAAATTCGGAGGTCGACCCCCGTGGCTTGCGGAAATTTCGTGAACGAGTTCACGTTTTCCGGCGCGGCGTTTTACTTATATCTTGCGCAGGATGAGGCGGAAGACCCTGACCAGGCTCAGAAAGACGAAGGGGCCGGCGAGCGCGATCCAGCAGCTGGGGCGTGCCTGGATAAGGCCTTTGTAGAAATCGAGGTACAGCGCAAAGACGCCGCCGTTCGCATACGGCTTGAGCACGTAATAGCCGGGGAGATAGATGAGCGCCGGCATCACCAGGAGGCCGAACAACACGGCGAGACCCAGCGTCATCGCTTCGAATTGAAATCGCGGCAGCGAGAAGTAATAAGCGTGCGCGCGCACGAACCAGTTAAACAAAGTGGCCAAGGCCCCCGTAGTTCCGCCGGCCGGCGGGAAAGCGCGGGCATAATAGCGCATGAGCAAAATCAGGGCGGCAGTCATCGGTGTCGGCTATCTCGGGCGCTTTCATGCGCAGAAATACGCGGAGCTCCCGTCCTGCGAACTGGTGGCGGTGGTCGACGGGCGCGACGAAGTGCGCAAGTCCGTGGCGGGCGAAGTTGCGGCGCAGTCGGTGGCCGACTATCGCGATATTCTCGGGAAAGTGGACGCCGTCAGCGTCGCCACTCCAACACCGGCGCATTTCGAAATCGCCGACGCCTTCCTGGCCGCGGGCGCGCACGTGCTCGTGGAAAAGCCGATCACTGAAACACCCGAGCAGGCAAAGGCGCTGATCGCGACCGCGGCGAAGCACGGCAAGATCCTGCAGGTCGGCCATCTCGAGCGCTTCAATGCCGCGGTGCTGGCCGCCGAGCCTTACATCCACTCTCCGCGGTTCATGGAATGCCACAGGCTCGCGCCGTACAAGGAACGCGGCACCGACGTGAACGTGGTCCTCGATCTCATGATCCACGACATCGACCTGGTGCAATCGCTGGTCGCCAGCGAAATCGAGAGCATCGACGCCATTGGCAGCCCGGTGTTCTCCGGCGAGATCGATATCGCCAACGCCCGCATTCGCTTCAGCAATGGCTGCGTTGCCAACACCACCGCAAGCCGCGTAAGCCTCAAGACCGAGCGAAAGCTCCGCATTTTCGAGGACGCCGCCTACATTTCGCTCGACCTGCAGCAGAAAATTCTTACGTTGATCCGCAAGCGCGAGGGTGGGCCGCAGCCCGGTCAGCTGCCGGTGAACATCGAAGAGATGAATCTTGATCAGGGCGATGCCTTGAAGAGCGAAATAGAGTCTTTCCTCGACTGCATCCGGAACAACAAGCGGCCCATCGTGTCAGGTGAAGATGGGCTGCGCGCACTCGAGACTGCCATCCGCATCACCGAGCAGGTTCACGCGAATCTCGCCCGATCGGGGTAGCGCCTTGAAGGTGCGGTCGCCGCACCTACATATGACGCATGAACACTCCCATTCGACGGCTCACTGACGTGCGCCGGACGCTAGACATCGATCTCGTCGCCGATTTCACCTGCCCTTGGTCATGGCTGGGGATGGCGCAGCTCACTCGCGCACTGGGCAATCTGTCGGGCGATGTGGAAACCCGCTTGCGGTGGCATCCGTTCCGCATGGCATCGCCTAATGCGAACACTGCGCCGCAAAGCTTTCACGACTACCTCGCCGAACGGCTGCCGTTGGGAATCAGCGTGCCGTTCGCGGAGAAGAGCCTGGCCGACGCGGGTCGCGAACTCGGAATCGAATTTCATTTCGAGAAGCTGGGACCATTGCCCAGTACTTCCGAAGCGCATCGCCTCGTACAGCTGGCATCCAATGGCGGGCAGCACGCGAATGTTGCCGCGGCGATCTTCCGGGCCTATTTCGAACGCGGGGCGGATATCGCCGACATCGCCGTGCTCGCGCAAATTGGCGCCGAGGCCGGGCTCGACGAGAAAACGTTGCAGGCCTTTCGCGATACTCGTGAAGGCGAAACGCTGCTTGCGGGCAGCGAAGAGCGCCTGAAAGGCTTCGGTGTGCGCACGGTGCCAAATCTGTTGTTTGGCGGCCGGGTTCTCGTGCCCGGGACCGTGAACGTCGCTACCTATGTTCACGCGCTCGATCAGGCCCTGTTTCCCGTCAACGAAGACGTCGCGAACGACGGCGAACCGAAGCAGAAGCCGACGCTGCATTGAAATCGCACGCGGGCTCGCCGTTCTGGCGGCTGCCTGCGATGCGCGTTACCTTAACGGCCGCATGTCACAGGCCGGACTCAAGACAGATCTACGAGCCATCGTTGGCGAGCAGGGGATGCTCGAAGGCGCGGCCGTGCGCGAACGTGCCGGCACGTTGTGGCACGGGCGTATCGATGCCGAACTACTGGTGCGGCCGCGAAACACCGAACAGGTGTCGGCCGTGCTCGGCTTGTGTCACGCGCGTGGCCAGCCGGTGGTAACCCATGGCGGATTGACCGGCCTCGTCAATGGCGCCGACGCGGATCGGGGCGACATCATCCTGTCGCTCGAAGCGATGAGTGCCATCGAACGCGTCGATGTGCCTGGACGCACGCTGCGCGCCCAGGCCGGCGCGAAGCTTGGCCAGGTGCAACGCGCCGCCGAAGAACTCGGCATGGTATTCCCTCTCGACCTCGGCGCCCGCGACAGCGCGACGGTCGGCGGAAACATTTCCACCAACGCCGGCGGGCTGCGGGTGTTGCGGTACGGAATGATGCGCAACCTGGTGTTAGGCATCGAAGCCGTTCTGGCGGACGGCACGGTGTTGACCTCGCTCAATCGCATGCTCAAGAACAACGCCGGATACGATCTCAAGCAGCTCTTCATCGGCAGCGAGGGTACGTTGGGCGTGGTGACGCGTGCCGAGTTACGCCTCGTTTCGCGCACGCGCAGCCAGGAGACGATGCTCGCCTCATTGCCCACATTCGACGCGCTCGTGGAATTGTTGGGCCGGCTCGACGCTGGCCTCGGCGGTCAACTCGCGGCATTCGAAGCCCTGTGGGGCAACTACTACGACTACAACACGTCGCCACCGGCGCAGAACAGCGCTCCGCTGGCGCGCGGCGCGCCGTTTTACGCCATCGCGGAGACGCTGGGGGGTGACCCGGAGCACGATCGCGCGCGGCTCGAGAGCGTGCTCGGTCAGGCGCTCGAAGACGGCGTACTCGCGGACGTGACCATCGCCAGCTCCGAGACCGAACGCCGCGCCATCTGGGCGATTCGCGAGGACGTGTGGCAGGTCAAGAACATCGCGCCGCTGCTCACCTTCGATGTGAGCCTGCCCATCGAGAACATGAAGGCGTACATCGAAAAGGTGTGCGAAGCCGTGCACGCGTTCGCGGGCCCGAACCGTGCGTTTGTGTTTGGCCACATGGCGGACGGCAACCTGCACCTGGTCATCGCCGCGGGCGACGATGCCGCGACGCGCGCCAAGGTGGAAGACATGGTCTATCGGCCCCTGGCGGCGATTGGCGGGTCGGTGTCCGCCGAACACGGCATCGGTCTCGAGAAGCGCGACTATCTACCGCTGTCGCGCACCGCCGCGGAGATTTCCACCATGCGGCTGCTCAAGCACGCGCTCGATCCCAAAGGCATTCTCAATCCCGGCAAGGTGTTTGCATGAGCGCTCCAGCGCATCTGAATCGTTCCAGACGTGAGGTCGTCGTTGCGGCCACCCAATTCTCCTGCGGCTGGGATGTCGCGGCGAACATTGCCAACGCCGAAAAGCTGGTGCGCCAGGCGGCGAAGCAGGGCGCGCAGATCATCCTCATCCAGGAGTTGTTCGAGACTCCCTATTTCTGCATCGAGCAGGATTCGCGTCATCTGCGAATCGCCACCGCGGTGGAAGACAACCTCGCCATCGCGCACTTCGCGAAAATCGCGCGAGAGCTCAACGTGGTGCTGCCCATCAGTTTCTTCGAAAAGGCCAACAACTCGTTCTTCAATTCCATCGCGATCCTCGATGCGGACGGCCGCAACCTTGGTGTGTATCGCAAGGCGCACATTCCGAACGGACCCGGATACCAGGAGAAGAACTACTTCAGCCCCGGCGATACGGGATTCAAGGTCTGGGACACAAAGTACGCGCGCATCGGCGTGGGCATCTGCTGGGATCAATGGTTTCCGGAGTGCGCGCGGGTGATGGCGCTGATGGGCGCGGAGATGCTGTTCTACCCCACCGCCATCGGCAGCGAACCGCCGCCGGCGTTGCCGGTGAATTCGCGCGACCACTGGCAGCGCACGCAGCAAGGGCACGCCGCCGCGAATCTGACGCCCGTCATCGTCTCGAATCGCATCGGCACCGAACGGGGGTTGCAAGACCCGGAAGGGCTATACATCCGCTTTTACGGATCGAGCTTCATCGCCGATTCCACGGGCGCTAAGATCGCCGAGGCGGGCGAGGAGGACGAGGCCGTACTCACCGCAAAATTCGATCTGGCCGCGAACGAAGAGTTGCGCAACAACTGGTTCGTGTTCCGCGACCGGCGGCCAGAGTTATACGGAGCGCTCACGAGTTTTGACGGAGGGACCCATGACAAATGACGCCGAAGAGCTGGCTGAAATCGACGAGTTGTTCGCGCGCGCGGACAAGGATCATGACGGGCAGATCAACTTCACCGAATTCAAGTCGTTGATCCACGAGCTCGATGGCCAGATGTCCGACGCCGAGTTACGGGTCGGATTCACCGAGACGGACTCGAATCAGAACGGACGCATCAATATCGATGAGTTCCGCGCGTGGTGGCTGAGCGCTTGAGTCGTTGAGCGCCGCTATCGAAAGCGGGTTGTTTTGATCACGCGCAGTCCTTGACGCGGCGACGCCGCGCCATCGCCATGGCGCCCAGTGCCATTCCCAGCAGACCAAGGGTGCCCGGTTCCGGGACGCTGACATCGTGCAGGCGCAGGGAGCCTCCCCAGCGGCTTTCTTCATTGACCGCAAGATTGATCATGCTGCCATCGGCGAGTTGGCCCGTGAGCCAGCCACCGCTGTAATTCAGGTTGCGGCCGTAGACGTCGATCGTCGCGCAGTAGTCGAGGTGGAGGCCCAGGCCCGCCGACGCATAACCCAGCTGGCCGCCCCAGATGTCGAACGAAGAGGTGTTGGCGCCGCAGTTGCTGGCGGAGTAGGTCGCGTCATCAAAGCCGTAGTTGAAGTCGAACAGATAGTCGCCGGACATCGCGTCGATGGCGCCGCCGAAAATCGAGACGCGCGAGTCGCGAGCGTAGTCATCGGCTATTCCGCCAAATTCCATTCCGCCGGCGAGTTGTCCTCCGAAAATATTCACCTGCTGGTTGAACGAATTGACGCCCCAGCGGCCCGCGAGCTCACCGCCATGCATCGAGAAGTCGATGTCACTGGCGTTTCCGCCGTACGAGCCGTGAATGGTACCGCCCTGGATGATTGCCGAATGGCTCACGAGTGAACCGGAGCGGACGTTTCCGAGGATCTCGCCGCCATCCATCCGCAACGCGATGCCGCCATTCGCTTCGAAGAGATGACCGGTTATCAAGGCGTTGTCGCTGATCGAAACCAGGCCGTCGGTATCGAGGTGACCATTGATACGAGAGTCTCCCGAAATGAAGGTGCGCAGACTCGAGTAGTCGTTGAATCCCACGCCGTAGACATTCCCGTTGATGATGCTGGACCCCGCGATGAACAGATTGCCCGCCAACGTGCGTGCAATCGCATTGAGCTCGGATCCACTCGAAACCTGGGCATTTCCGGAGATGCGGATGGTGCTGTTGCTCGGAACTTCGACGGCGATCGCACCGTTGGTCGTGGAGGGTGAGAAGAGACGATTGGATCCGTCGCCGCTGATCACGGCCCCAGTCCCGATATGAACTTCGGAGCCCTGGCTCACCCGGACGCTCTGCGGGGTCGGAGAGTTGATCGAGTGCATCCCGCCGTCATCGATCAGGAGGGTCGCGGTGGCGAGGGATGGCGCGAGGACGCCAGCTAGAGCTGCGATACGTGTCCACATCCTGTTCATGACACTCCTTTCCTTATGTTAAGTCGCGAGTCTCTAACTACCGGCGAAAACTCACTGCTGCGCGTGAGTGTACGAGCAGCACTTCCGCGAGCAGGCGCAGGGAAAGCCTGAGGCAAGCGGAAACTGTGATTCAGTTCCAGGTTTTCGCGCGCGTGTTACGGGATTGGTCGCAGTTCGAGTTGCGATTGAAATTATTGCTCGCGCGCCCGGTGCCGGTGCGCCGGGCGAATTGGTGGAGGCGGCGGGAATTGAACCCGCGTCCGCAAGCACTAGACGTGAGGATCTACGTACGTAGCTGCTTCTTTGTTTTCTTACTGTCCGCTACCCGAAGAGCAGGGAAGACGTCCAGCCAGCTACAGTGACTCTTAACGGTTCCGCCCGTAGCACACGGAACCGCGATCCTATGAGCGCGACCCAGGTTTCAGTGGCATAGGCACCAGCTGGTCCTGGGGTCAGCTGCGACTAGGCAGCTAGAGCGTAGTTGTCGTCGTTGGCAACTATGATTTGCAAAGGGATTTACGAGGTCCTTACACCCTCGGTACGCCTCTCACGGTTCGCAACCCACGTCGAAACCGGTCGCCCCCGTAAAAGTGGCCGCAGCATACATGCGGGCGGCCACGCCGTCTGCAAGACGGCGGGAATACCGCGAATCCGGCTCAGCCGCGGCGCATGATCCTGGCCTTGTCGCGCTGCCAGTCCCGGTCTTTCTCCGTGGCGCGTTTGTCGTGTTCTTTCTTGCCCTTGGCGAGCCCAAGCTCCAGCTTCGCGCGGCCGTCCTTCCAGTGCAGATCCAGCGGC
>DASTTJ010000155.1:0-6747 GCA_035760205.1 Steroidobacteraceae bacterium
GAATGTCGTCCGGGATAGCGCCCATGTTCGGCGCGCGCATGCGGCCGGTATCGGAGAGCGAATCCATCGGCTGGGTGAGACGATCTTCGCCGTGTTCGGCGAGGCGTCCCAGGTTGTCGTCGAATTCCGAGGTCTTGCGCCTGGATCGCGACTTGGCGAACAGGAGGCCGAGCACCAGCACTACGCCGGCGACCAGCACCCACCAATAACCCAGGATCGAATCGAGGAACGATGGGCCTTCGGATTCCGCTTCCGCCGCAACGGGCGTTGTGGGTTCGGCGGGTGTCGCGGCCGGAGTTTCGGCCGGAGCCGGGACGGGTTCCTGCGTAGCAGCACTTGCCTCGGGAGCCGTGGCCTCGGGAGTCGGGGTTACCGTCTCGGGCGGCGGCAACGGCTGTTCGACGGGTGTTTCCACGGGCGCGGGCTGCGCGGCCACGGGCTGCTGCTGAGAGGCCGCCAGTTTGGCCTGCAGGTCGGCAAGTTCGGTGTTGCGCAGTTCGAGCAATCGCTTGGATTCGGTCAGCTGCCCTTCCAGTTCGCGGACGCGGCCCTGGAGCGCGTCGACTTCGGCGGCGTTGCCGGCCGAAGCTCCAGGATTTCCGGCGGAGTCACTCGGCGGCACCAGCCGCAGACGTCCTCCAGCAGAGGCTCCGCTCGATGCCGCCCAGGCACCGGCGAGACGGCTTACTTCGCCTCGCGCTTCGGAGGGCGAAACGGTGGCGATTTCATCGCCGCTCGGAATACGCAGTACCGAACCGGCACGCAGGCGGTTCATGTCGCCTTCAAAGGCGCCCGCGTTGCCGCGGTAGATAGACACCATGAGCTGCGAAGTGGAGGCGCCGGTGCTCGCCGACAGGCGCCGGGCAATGGCCGAGAGGCTGTCACCACGCTGCACTTCGTAACTGTCGCCGCCACCGGCGGCCATGGGTGCGGAGCTGCGGGGTTCCGGCTCCGCAGGACGGGAAATCTGGCCCGAAGCAGCCGCACCACCCACGGCGGGCATGGCGGGACGCGGCGCCGCGACGCTGTTGGGCGCAAAGACCGGCGGGTCGAGCAGTACGGTGTATTCGCGAACGAGACGGCCGCGGGCCCAGGAGGCTTCGATGAGCAGCGTCAGGAACGGCTCGGTGACCGTTTCAGTCGACCGGATGCGCAGAACCTGCCCGCCGCTTGCGGAGCGATCGCGCGTGACCGTCACTGAAGACATGAACGGCGGCCAGTCGAGGCCATAACGATCGAATGTTTCTTTCGAGGCAAGCTTCGCTTCAAGCGTCGCCAGATCTTCCGGCGTCGTATTGACGAGCTCTATCTCCGCGTCGAGTGGCGCGTTGAGTGGCGAGTTCAGATGAACGTCGCCCAGCCCCAGTGCATGGGAGATTCCGGGCAACAGCAAAAGCGCCAGCAAAACCCGGGCGAGACCCATCCGCTTCATTCGCGTCTCCACTACCACCGTCGGCGATCCAATACCTTCGGAATTTCTTTATTGAAACATGAGCTTAGCGCGGAAACTTCCGGCTTAAGCATGAAACCGCCCGCAATATAACTTAAATATGCTCGCGCACCAAAATCTCGGCGATCTGGACGCTGTTCGTAGCAGCACCCTTCCTGATGTTGTCCGACACGATCCATAAGTTAAGTCCGCGTTCGTGACTTATATCTTCCCTAATGCGTCCGACATAAACCGTGTCCCGGTTCGCGGCTTCGGTGGCTGCCGTGGGGTAACCCCCGGGCTTCCGTTCGTCTAACACCTCGACTCCCGGGGCGCGCCTGAGCAGTTCGCGTGCGGCATCGGCAGTGATTTTCTGCCGGGTTTCGATGTGTACCGCTTCGGAATGCCCGAAGAACACCGGGACGCGAACCGCCGTGGCATTCACCAGGATGGAATCATCGCCGAGGATCTTTCTCGTTTCCCACACCATCTTCATTTCTTCCTTGGTGTAGCCGTTATCCATGAACTTGTCGATCTGCGGAACGCAGTTGAACGCGATGCGCTTGGCGATGACCTGCGGCTTGCCGGGCTCCTCGCCGCTCATGAGAGCCGTCGTCTGGGCGGCCAGCTCATCCACCGCTTCTTTGCCGGCGCCTGACACGGATTGATAGGTGGCCACATTGATGCGTGTGATGCCCACGGCGTCGTAGATGGGCTTGAGCGCCACGACCATCTGGATGGTCGAGCAATTGGGATTGGCGATGATGCCCCGCTTCTTGTAGTCGCCGATCGCCTTCGGATTCACCTCGGGGACCACGAGCGGGATGTCGTCCTCGTAACGAAACTCCGAGGTGTTGTCGATGACGATGCAGCCGGCCGCCGCCGCCTTGGGCGCGTACTGGCGCGACACCTCGCCGCCGGCGGAGAACAGGCCGATCTGCGCACGCGCGAAATCGAAAGCGGCGACGTCGATCACCGGAATGTGGCGCCCGCGAAACTCCACGCGTTTGCCGAGCGATCGGCTGCTGGCGAGCGGCAGCAACTCGCTGACCGGGAAGTCACGCTCTTCGAGCACGCGGATCATCATGTCGCCGACGAGCCCGGTGGCGCCAAGTACAGCGACGCGAAACCCGGGTTTCTTTTCTTCCATGACTAACTACCCTTGCCCGTGTTGGCCGGTGATGACCGGCGTGGCGCAACGCACGTCGGCATTCTGGCCGCGATGGCGCAGATAGTGATCCATGAGCACGATGGCAAGCATGGCCTCGCAGATAGGCGTTGCGCGCAGGCCCACGCAGGGGTCGTGCCGCCCGGTCGTGACCACCTCCACCGGATTGCCGGCAACGTCGATCGTCTTGCCCGGAACCTGGATGCTCGAGGTGGGTTTGAATGTGACGTGCACGAGCACGTCCTGTCCTGATGAGATGCCGCCCAGAATTCCGCCGGCGTTGTTGCTGAGGAAGCCCGTCGGCGAAAGCTCGTCGCGGTGCTGGCTGCCAAGATGCGCGGCGGCAATCACACCCGCACCGATTTCCACGGCTTTTACGGCATTGATGCCCATCATTGCGTGCGCGAGGTCGGCATCGAGGCGATCGAACACCGGTTCGCCGAGGCCCGGGGGCACGCCGCGCGCCAAAACCGTGACCTTGGCGCCGAGCGAATCGCCGTCGCCGCGGATTTTCCACATGAGGTCTTCGAGTTCCTTCACACGGGATGGATCCGGACAGAAGAATGGATTCTCGTATGCCGACTCGGGTTTGACCGGGTCGATGACGAGCGAGCCGATCTGGCTCAGGTACCCGCTGATGCTGACTCCGAGTCGGGTCGAGAGATATTTGCGCGCGATGGCGCCGGCCGCGACGCGCATGACGGTCTCGCGCGCCGATGAGCGGCCTCCACCTCGGTAGTCGCGAAAACCATACTTCTGCTGGTAGGTGTAGTCCGCGTGGCCGGGACGGAAGCGGTCCTTGATCTTCTCGTAGTCACGCGAACGCGCGTCGGTGTTCTCGACGAGGATGCCGATGGACGTGCCCGTGGTCTTGCCTTCGAACACACCCGAGAGGATTTTGACCTCGTCACCTTCGCGACGCTGGCTGACGAACTGCGACGTGCCGGTGCGGCGGCGGTCGACGTCACCCTGCAGATCCGCTTCGCTGATCTCGAGCCCTGGCGGGCAACCGTCGACGATGCATCCCAGCGCGGGGCCGTGGCTCTCGCCAAAGGTCGTCACGGTGAACAATCGGCCAATGGAGTTTCCCGACATCAGATTGGGGCCTTCTCTAACTGTTCTCGAGTGAGCAGGAACACACCGCCGCCACCGCGCTCGAAATCGAGCCAGGTGAACGGCATCTTCGGAAACGCACGCGCCAGCAGCCGCTCGGTGTTGCCGACTTCGACCACGAGCAGACCCTGCGGACGCAGGAATTTGCGGGCATGGTGCAGGATGGTCGCAACCGAATCGAGACCATCACGGCCGGATTCGAGCGCGAGTCGCGGCTCGTGACCGTATTCGGCTGGCAGGCCACGCATTTCACGCTCTCCGACATAGGGCGGATTGCTCACGATGATATCGTAGGCCCTGCCCGAAAGCGCCGTGAAATGGTCGGATTCGATGAGCTCCACCCGGCGTGTTAGGCGCAAGACGCGCCGATTGATGGCCGCGACTTCGAGTGCCGCCGCGTCGATATCCACCGCATCCACGCGTGCGCGCGGAAACGCCTTCGCGCAGGCCAGCGCGATACATCCGGAGCCGGTACCCATGTCGAGCACATTTTTCACCCGCGCGGCGCCAATCCAGGGCGCGAAACGCCGTTCGATGAGTTCGGCGATGGCCGAGCGCGGAATCAGCACGCGTCGATCCACGTAAAAAGGCAGCCCGGCGAACCAGCACTGGTGCGTGAGATAGGGCAAGGGCACACGCCCGGTGATCCGCCGCTTCAGCAGGTCTTCGAATCGCTCGCGACGGGCCGCGCTTACGCGGCGGGCCAGCACCTGGACTTTCGCGTCATGCGGCAGATTCATGACGTGCAGTACGAGGGCCACGGCTTCATCGCGGGCATTGTCCGTGCCATGGCCGAAGTACACGCGCGCACGTTTCATGCGGCGCGTTGCGCTTGCGATCAGCTCGCCCACGGTGATGTGGAATAATCGCGCCATGTCGAATCGTTACTGGATTTCCGTTGCCGCGGTCGCGGTGGCAGCTGCCATTGCCGGCGTGTACGTGGCGCGCATGGTGAGCATGCCCGCCGTTCCTTCACTCGAGTCGGGCACTTCGTTCCCGAAGGCGCGGCCCCTGGCTGACTTCGTCCTGCTCGATACGAACGGTGTACCCACACCGACTGCCGCGCTGCGCGGGCATCCAACTCTCGCGTTCTTCGGCTTCACGTATTGCCCCGACGTGTGCCCCACCACGCTCGCGATGCTCGCGAGCGTGCAGAAGCAGGTGGCGATGCCTGGACTCAAAGTGGCTCTCATCAGCGTGGATCCGGAGCGTGATACCCCGGAACAGCTCGGCAAGTACGTCGCATCATTCGGCGGCGATCTTATCGGCCTCACGGGGCCCGCGCCCGAGATTGTGAAGACCATGAAGGCCTTCGGTGTAGCGGCAAGCCGCGTCGACCTCCCCGGTGGCAGCTACACCATGGACCATTCGGCCACGATATTCGCGCTCGATTCGGGCGCGCGAATCGTCGCGGTGTTCACGCCGCCCTTCAACGCCGCAGTCCTCGCGCGAGACGTTGCGAGACTCGCGCCCGTCCTTTCGGCCGGAGCGGGTTCATGAGTGCGGCGCCCGGGGCCACTGGACGCGCGTTCGTCGCGCTACAGCACCTGCTGCCCCAGCACGGTATTTCGCGGCTCGTGCTCGCCGCGACCCGTTCGCGCACCACCGGCTTCAAGAATGCGCTGATCCGGCTGTTCGTCCGTGGCTTCAACCCGGACATGTCGGACGCTGTGGAGACCGACCCGACCGCGTACGCCAGCTTCAACGAGTTCTTCACGCGCGCATTGCGCCCCGGCACAAGGCCGCTGGATGTGGACCCCAAGGCAATCGTCTCCCCGGTGGATGGCACGGTCAGCGAGGCCGGAGCGCTGAACGCCGACCGGTTGCTGCAGGCCAAGGGTCACGAGTACTCGCTGCGCGCCTTGCTCGCCGGCAACGCCGCGTGGGAGCGCACCTTCGCGGGCGGCACATTCGCGACTATCTACCTGGCCCCCTACAACTATCACCGCATCCACATGGCCCTCGCCGGCGAACTGCGCGAAGCGTTTTATGTGCCCGGGGACCTGTTCAGCGTGAATCGCACCACGGCGCAACTCGTCCCGGGTCTGTTCTCGCGCAATGAGCGCGTGTTCTGCGGTTTCGATGCGGGCGGCATGCCGTGGGCCATCATCCTGGTTGGCGCGCTCAATGTCGGGAGCATGGCGACTGTCTGGCACGGCGACGTCACACCGCGCAAAGTCCGCGACCTCACGGCGCTGCCGGTCAATGACGTGCTCGCACCCGTCGAACTCGCCAAGGGCGAAGAAATGGCGCGCTTCAACATGGGATCGACGGTGATCCTGCTGTTTCCGCCCGGCGCGGCCCAATGGGATGCCAAGCTCGAGGCCGGCACTACGCTGCGCATGGGCGAACGCATTGGCACGTTGCTCGAGTCGCTCCCTGCCGGAATCCGGCGTTGACGGACGCCACCGCCTGGCGACCGACGGCGACCAGCAGCGCCCTGCGCCAGCGCGCGCAGGCATTGCGCGCCACGCGCGAGTTCTTCTTCGCGCGCAATGTGCTCGAAGTGGAGACACCAGCCATGATCAATGCGCCGGTATCCGACGTGAATCTCGGCAGCGTCCGTGTGCAGATGTCCGGCAGCGACACACCGCTGTTCCTGCACACCTCACCCGAATACGCGATGAAGCGGCTGCTCGCTGCTGGCAGCGGCGACATCTACCAGATCTGTCACGTATATCGTGGCGCGGAACGCGGCCGGCAGCACAACCCCGAGTTCACCATGCTCGAGTGGTACCGCACTGGTTTTTCACTGGAGCAACTGATGGCCGAGGTTGCCGATCTCGTCAATCAACTGCTCGGTGCGCGGTTACCGGTGGAGTTCCTGAGTTATCGCGATGCGGTACGCCGCCATGCGGGATTCGACCCGTTGGACGCCGGGATCGGCGAACTGCAGCGCGCCGCGCAAACGCTCGGCCTGAATGCGGATCACGCCGCAAACACCGGTCGCGACGAATTGCTCGATCTCATCGTGGGTGCGCAGGTGGGGCCGGCGCTGGGCGCCAACGCCCTCACGTTCATCCATCGATATCCGGCT
>DASTTJ010000156.1:0-7556 GCA_035760205.1 Steroidobacteraceae bacterium
TTTCTCAGGCGAGCTGATGCTCACCATCAACAAGAAAGACTTCGATCTCGGCGTCACGGTGTACGAGGCGATGCCAGATGGAAAGTTATTCCACCTGGGTTATGCGCTGCAGCGCGCGAGTTACGCCGAGGACCCCACGAAGCGCAACCTGCTCTCGGCTGGAAAGCCAGCGCGCGTGAAGTTCGAGACCGCCATGACGAGCCGGCAGATGCTGCCGGGATCGCGGTTGTTAGTGCTGGTGGATGCGGTCAAAAATCCGACAGCGCAGGTGAACTACGGCACGGGTAAGGACGTGAGCGATGAATCGGTGAAGGACGCCGGCGACCCCCTCGCGATCGAAATACGCAGTGGCAGTTATTTCGAAGTGCCGCTCGATAACACGTTCTCGTCAAAGCCAGTGAACCCACAGTAGGCGCCCCTATCTCGCGAAGTTGCTCGCGAACGCGCCGGCCTGCGTGCACTGATATTCGCGGGTCACCGTCCACAGGTTGCAGTTCGAACCTTCCATGTTGCTGCACTGGCGGATCTGCCCGGCGATGGGTTCCGCCTCGTCGAATCCCCAGCCCGCGCAACGCCCCAGTGCGATCTTCATCGCCTGTTCGTCGGTCACCGAAGGCTGCTGGAATTCGGGGTATTCATAAGAGACCCGCACCACACCGTCGGTGCGGTCGCCGCCCGAAACAGCCCATTTCTGGCTGGTGGCGCAGGCGGCGAGGGTCAACAGCATCGCTGCAGTGGCGAGGAGCTTCAGTGAGGGTTTGAGCGGGGTCATGGGCGCCGTCCAGGATTACTTGGTACCCAGATTGCGCCCCCGGTCCTTAACCGATCCTGAACTGTTACCCCGCCCGCAGCGGCAGATTGCGCAAGCGCTTGCCCGTGGCGGCAAAGATGGCGTTCGCCAGTGCGGGCGCGGCGCTCGGAATGCCCATCTCGCCAGCGCCCGAGGGCGGCAGAGTCGAGGGCAACACAAACGTCTCCACCGGCGGCGCATCGGGCATGCGCATCAACGGATAACCATCGAAGTTCGATTGCTCGATGCGGCCGTTTGCCACCGTGATCTGAAGACCGATGGCCGACGAGAGCCCGTCGATGGTCGCGCCCATGAGCTGTGCCTCGACGCCGGTGGGGTTCACCACCTGCCCCACGTCCGCCACACACACGCAGCGCTCGATGCGCCAGTCCGCGCCCTTGGCCGAAACTTCGATGGCATGCGCGGCGTAGCCACCAAAAGTGAAGTGACAGGCAAGCCCGATGCCACGGCCCTTGGGGAGCTTGCGCCCATAACCGATGCGCTTCGCCGCTTCGCGCATCACAGCCGCGAGGCGGCCCGTGCTGAAGATGGGTCCGCCATGGTCTTTGTATTCGAGATCACGCGGGGCGCCCAACATCTCGAGCCGCAGCTCGAGCGGATCGCGCTTCAGCGCAAACGCTACTTCGTCCACGAAGCTCTGTGTGGCGAATGAGGAGAACGTGTGCAGTGGCGCGCGCCACCAGCCGCGTGCAAGGCCAAAGTCCACGTTGACGAACTCGGCCAGGTAGTTCGGTACGCAGGCCGCGGGAAAGCCGTCGGGGTCGAGCGTGCCCACCCAGTCGGGGGCGTCGTCCATGCCGGCGCGGAATCGACGTGACGTCGCAGCCACGCGATGCGACCACCCCGTAAGCCTGCCGTCCTTGTCCGCCGCCGCGCGCAGGCGCTGCACGCCGAAAGGCCGGTAGAAGTCGGTCTGTAGATCGTCGTCGCGCGTCCAGATGAGCTTGACCGGCTGCTTCACCGCCTGCCCCACCTGCACCGCTTCACCGACGAAGTCGTTCGCGAGCCGGCGGCCGAAACCACCACCCGAACGCGGCAGCTCGATATCGATGTTCAGGCGCGGAACGCCCGTCATCGCGTGGATCATGCGCGACGCGCCGCCCGGGCTTTGCAGGGACGCTATCAACTTCACGCGATCGCCGGCGATGTGAATCGTCGCGCCCGGTGGCTCCATCGTGGAATGCGCGAGGAACGGAACCTTGTAGTCGGCTTCGATCTTTCGCGCCGCGCCGGTCCACGCCGCCTTCATGTCGCCGTCGCTGCGGCCGCTTTGAATATTGGCATCGCCCACCACCGCCGCGCGGCAGCGCGCTTCGAGCGCCTGCGTGGAATCCGCGGCCCAAGGGCCCGGTGTCCACTCTATCTTCAGCGCCTTGCGCCCCTGCATTGCCGCCCAGGTGTTGTCCGCCACCACCGCGACACCCGCCGCGAGATTGCGCGCCAGCGGGCCTTCGGGTGGCGACGCGATGGGCACCACCGCGCGTACGCCGCGAATTTTCTTCGCCGCCGCATCGTCGAGCGACTTCAGTGTCCCTTCGAAGTACGGACACCGGGCGATCACCGCGAACAACATGCCCGGCATCTGCGCATCGATGCCATAGCGGGTCTTGCCCGAGACGATGTCCGCGCAGTCCGCGGTCTTTGTCGGCTTGCCGATGATGCGGAAGTCGGCGGGCTTCTTGAGCTCGAAGGGTCCGGCCGGCAACGGCAGTTGCGCCGCGCGGGCCGCGAGCGAGCCGTAGGTGGCGGTGCGCCCGTCGGGATGCGAAACCATCGCATCGCCTGTCTTCAGTGTCTTGGCGTCTGCCTCCCAGAGCTGCGCCGCCGCCGTGACTAACAACTGTCGGATCTGCACGCCGGCCTGGCGAAGCTCCGTCCACGCATCGGGAATGTTGGTGCTGCCGCCCGCGCCCTGGCCGCCGTAACGTGCGGCGAACGTGCCGGGGTCCTTGCCGGCCATGAGTCCGTAGGGAAGCTGCTCTACGCGCACCTGGTCCCACCGCACGTCGAGCTCTTCGGCGATGAGCATGGGCAGTGAGGTAACCACACCCTGCCCGATCTCGCAGCCGCGCGCGCCGATGACGATGCTGTTGTCGGCATGGATACGCACGAAGGCGCCGAGGGCGATGTAGCGTGGGTCAACGGGCCGTTCGCCGGCAGCCGCGCGCGCGAATTCGGGCAGCCCGAATGACGCCAGCAGGCCGCCGCCGCTTAAGAGCGAGATCTCGAGGAATTGGCGCCGCGAGTGCGTCATGGCGGGGTATTCAAACACCGATTCGGCGTGCGCGTCACTCACTCCGGCTCGTCAGCCATTCGGGTGATCGCCGATCAGACCGACGCGTAGACTCCCCGCGTGCCCCCACCTCAGCCCAGCAACACCGACGACCGCCTGCTCCGCGGCATCGGCCGCTGGGCGCTGACGGCTTTCGCCATCAACCTCACCGTGGGCTCGGGCATCCTCGGCCTGCCCGCCAAGATCCAGGCGCTGGTCGGCAACTACAGCGTACTCATCATCATTGCCTGCGGCCTGTTGATGGCGCTCATCGCGCTGTGTTTCGCGGAAGTCGGCAGCCGCTTCGATCGCACCGGCGGGCCGCAGCTCTACGCGTCGCAGGCGTTGGGCTCCACGACTGGCTTTACGGTGGGTTGGCTACTGTGGATTTCGCGCATCGGCTCATGTGCGGCGGTATCCAACCTGGCTGTGGACTACGGCATGGTGCTGTGGCCGCAGCTCGCTCACCCGGGCGTGCGAGCGCTCGCCATTGCGCTGCTGGTGCTCGGGTACACGTGGATCAACATTCGCGGCATCCGCCAGACGGCGGCGGTGAACACCACATTTACCGTGCTCAAGATCGTGCCGCTGGTGGCGTTCGTCGCCATCGGTCTGTTCTTCGTGGAGCCGCAGGCGCTCCGGCTGGGTTATCTTCCCGCGACCCAGGATCTATCTACCGCCATTCTGCTCGCCGCCTACGCCTTCGTGGGCTTCGACGGCACCACGGTGCTGGCCGGCGAAGTGCGCGACCCGCGTCGATCAGTGCCCTTCGCCATTCTGTTTTCGGTCGGCTGTGTCATCGTGTTGTACACGCTGATCCAGCTGGTCTGCGTGGGTACGTTGCCGGATCTCGCGAATTCCGAGCGGCCGCTCGCCGACGTAGCGCTGCTGCTTGCAGGTCCTGTGGGCGCCATCGTAATCGCGGTGGTTGCCGTCATTTCCTGCGCGGGCGTGTTCGGCGCTTCGATGACACCCGGCACGCGACTGCTGTTCTCCATGGGAGATGACCGCCAGTTGCCACATCCATTGGCGTATGTACATTCGCGTTTTCGCACGCCGGTCATCGCCATTCTGATCACCGCGGTCGCAATCCTCGCGCTCGCGATCTCCGGCTCGTTCATTTATCTGGTGAAGGTCACGTTGATCGCGCGACTCTCCATCTACGCCATCACCTGTATCACGCTGCCGATCTTCCGCCGCAGAGCAGGCGCGCCCGCCGCGCAGTTCACACTGCCGGGCGGAGCCGCGGTCGCCGTTCTCTCCGCGCTTTTGTGCGTGGCATTTCTTGCCAACAGCTCCATGCGAGAGCTGCTGGATGTGGGTGTCGCGACAGTCGCGGGGCTCGCGATTTATTTCATCACCCGGCGCACTCTTGCGCCTGCCAACAGGGAAGCCAGCTAGGTCTCAACGGGGAACATCGAATCACTTCCCGCGGGCGCGTCGTCCTCGCCGTACATGCAATGCGCGGCGACGACGTAGCCCGCCGGAGCCCCTTTGGACTCGAGGCGAAACAGGTGGCATTCGGGGAAATTGCGAATCAACTCACGGAGATCCGGT
Source organism: Steroidobacteraceae bacterium (assembly GCA_035760205.1). Classification (GTDB taxonomy): domain Bacteria; phylum Pseudomonadota; class Gammaproteobacteria; order Steroidobacterales; family Steroidobacteraceae; genus CADEED01. Next base: position 4,641 of record DASTTJ010000156.1, read on the forward strand.
CTCAAAGCTTCAGCGCCTGCTTCGCAGGAAATAGTGAGCTCGTCAAACCTCATACCTAAATCCAGATGTTGAACGTATGGAAAATAGACTTCGAGCCGGGTCGGTCTCGATCGCGTCGCGGTCGATCGCAGCAGCAGACGATTCATCCCGCCGCGCAAGATCTCCACATGAAATTGCCGCGACAGGGAAATGCGGGAGCCAGGGGCAAGAGAAATCAGCGCCATGACGCGTTTGTGTCACGAGAGTGCGATTCATGACAGGTCACCGCTCCGCTTCGCGAAAGCGCGAAAGAACGTATAGGCGAACGTACCGTCTTCCCCAGTCGCGCGATGCACGGCCTGCATGCCGGCGCGCCATTCGGCGGCACCCAGCAAACCACGCGCCAGCACGCCGGTTTCCTGCAGCGCAAACATCTCGGTGATGGTGGCCTTGCCGAATTCTTCGACCCAGTGCGGTCGAGTCGAATCCGCATACGCGACGACAGGTTCGACATTGATCTCGACAAATCCCGCGGACTTCAGCAGAGGACACAACCGGCGCCCGAGACAGGCGTCGCCACCCTCAAGCTTCTGAAGTTTCGCGATCGCCGCCACCATCGAACCGACAGCCGGATCGTCAGGCCAGGTAAGCACACTGCCGTGATCCCCTTCGAACGCATGGATCGTCGCGCCCGCACGCATCACGCGGCCCACCTCGCGAAGCGCGCGCTGGGGCGCCGCCAGGTGTTCGAGTACGAAACACAGAAATGCCCCGTCGAACTCCGCATCGGCAAACGGCAGCTCGTGGATATCCGCGCGTTGAAACTTTACATTCTTGAGCTCGAGCTCTTCGATGCTGTTGCGCGCCGTGTCGAGCGATTCCACGGAGCGATCGATCGCCACGAATTGCACCTGCGGATTGCGCTGCGCCAACTGAATGGTTTGTGCGCCGACACCGCAGCCGGCTTCGAGCACTCGGCTGCCCGGCGCAAAAATGGCGTTGGCGTGAATGAACCCGGAGAGGATGCCCGCCTGCCGGACCAGACGCTCGCTTTCTTCCGTGCTGTAACCGTGAACGTAGTTGCCTGTCATATCCACCTCATGGGGTGGAATCTATTGACGTCCGCGACCGCCTTCTTGAACAAAATTGCGGTAGCGCCCGGGCGTGAACCCCAGGATGCGCTTGAAGTGGCGATTGAGATGACTCTGGTCAGCGAAGCCGGATGAAGCAGCCGCTTCGGCGACCGGCACGCCACGCTCGATCATGCCGCGCGCTTCGCGCACCCGGCGCTGAATCAACCATGCATGCGGCGGCAATCCGTACTGGCGCATGAACGCGCGCAGGAGTTGATAGGGACTCAGGTTCACGAGACGCGCCAACGTGCCGAGCGCCGGATTGTCGCTGCCGCAGTCGTCGAGAAGCTCACGCACGCGCGCGACATTCAGCCCATGCGCACCGGCTTTCGGGGACCGCGGTTTTTCACCGTGATGCAGCATCCAGGTTGTCATCAGCGCTATCAACCGCGACTCGGCCTCGAGCGCGCCGATTCGCTGTGCATCGAGATCGTGGTGGAGTTGAATGACCGTCGCGGCCAGGTTCTCGTCGCGTATCACACCGGCGGGAAAGAACGGCTGGCCGCGCCCGCGGCCCGACTGCTGCGCAATGTCCGCCACCAGCGCAGGCGCCAGATAGAACATGCGGTAGCTCCAGTGATCACCGCGCTCCGGCTGCCCCGTGTGCACTTCGCCCGGCACCACCACGTTGATCTCACCGCGGCCCGCCAGGTGGTGCGCGCCTCGGTAGTCGAACCCGAGCACGCCGCTGGTGATGACCCCGAGCGCGTATTCGTCGTGAGTGTGGCGCGCGAAACGCTGCTGGAATTGCTCGGCGCGAAACAGCGTGACGCCGGACAAACCGTCCGGCGTCCACATATGAAGCTGTGCTTTGCCGGCCGCAGCCGTTCTCAACGGCTCAGCGAGCGACTGGACTCGCAGGCGCCTTCCGTCGGCCCGCCGCGACAGGGGATGTCGAACGTGCCCTCGAGGCGAACGTCTCCACCGTTTGCCCCCGCCTCTGTTCCCTCGATGCGGAACGAGCCTCGCACACCGTCCATGTCGAACCTGTCGATGGTGAGTGTGCCGCCGGTGGGGTCAATCCTGTACTGATCGAAGAGCACCGAGCTCGCCAGAAACTGACCGGGCTGCAGGGCACCTTGAGCATTGCCGACGATCGGGTATTCACCCGCGCCCAGCGGCACCTCCTGTTCGGTAGAGGTGTGAGCAGAAATCGACAGCGAGATTCTCGGTGAGCTCCTGCTGGTGCAGCGGATATTGAGCTGGCCCGCCGAACTGCCGCGGGTGAACGACGCCTTTTCTTCCGCGCTGGCCCAGTAGACCGAGCGCGCGCTGCTGGGACTGTCGCTCTGGTTCATGCGCGACGCCGCGTCCCAGTAGGTAGTCACGCGAATGGGCTCAGGCTCCGTCATCGTGATGACGCAGGCCTCCATCATGTTGTCGTTTGCTGCGGGATCGGCCTCTGGCGCGGGCGCCGTCTCTGCTACGGCTTCGGGCTCGGCCTCGGGTTCGGCCTTCGGTGAGCAGGCGAACAGGGTGCCCGCGACTGCGATGAAAACGGCTGCGCGAATGAGCGGCTGCATGGGGATTCCGTAGGCTGCCTGAGTCGCGTCTGATCATACTCGCAGACACAGGGGGCCGCTCCATCCAAAGGGAAACGTTCGGTCAAGGTCTATCCCGCCATCTGTCTGAGGACCTTCGCACTGAACTCGTCCGCGGGGTAGAACGCCTCGAGCACCAGCTCCGACAGCGTCACTTCCATCGGGGTTCCGAACACTGTCGTCGTCGAGAACATCGACAACGTACCCGCTTCCGTTCGCAGCCTGAGCGGGACAACTACCCCACCGAATTGCGGATCGAGCTT
>DASTTJ010000157.1:0-8574 GCA_035760205.1 Steroidobacteraceae bacterium
ACCAAAAGTCGTAGTTCAGCGAGCGTTCGCACGCTCGGCTACAGTGCGCCAACTACGACTTTTGGTGCCCGGCACCGCCCCCGATGCGGATTGCAAAACCTATCCTTCTCGTCACGACACCCATCGGCGTCGCCTGGGGCCTCGTCGAGGCCTGGCGATTCCACTGGTGGTTGGCGGTGCTGATGGGCGCGCTGTTGACCGTGATCAGCCTGTTCATGTGGATGACGGTGAAGCGCATTCGCGCCGAGCGCGCGCCCCCGTGACCAACGAGCTGCTGACTTCGGCCGCCGCGGAACGGAACAAAGATCCGATCCTCACCGTGCTCGAATCGTTGCTGCCCGAAACCGGCAGCGTGCTCGAGATCGCCTCGGGCACAGGGCAGCACGTGTGCTTTTTCGCGGACGCGCTGCCCGGCATCCGATGGCAGCCCACCGAACCCGAAGAAGCGTCGCGCGACGCCATTTTCATCCGCATCCGCGAAGCGGGGCTTGGCAACGTGGCGCTGCCCATCGCACTCGACGTGCAGGAACCGCGGTGGCCCGTGACCGACGCGTTTGACGCGTTGTTGTGCATCAACATGATCCACATCTCGCCTTGGACTTCCACACACGCGCTGTTCCGCGGCGCTGCGCGGCACCTGGGTCCGCAGGGCAAACTGATTCTCTACGGTCCGTATCTCGAAAACGGCACCGCGGTGCAATCCAATCTGGACTTCGACGCCTCGCTCAAACGGCGCAACGTCGAGTGGGGGTTGCGCGACCTCGACGAAGTCACTCGCGTGGCCGCCGGCCACAGCCTGCAGCGCCAACAGATCGTGCGCATGCCGGCCAACAATCTCACCGTGGTGTTCGGCAGGGCGCTTTAACCGCTAAGGATTGCGGATAACGACCGCGGCCTGCGCCGCCCAGTCGTTGTGACCCGCCGGGAGCGCCGTGAATTTCGCCTGCGGGAGGCTCGCGGCCAGACGGCGCGCTTGCGCCACCGGAATGATTTCGTCCCGCTCCGCGCCGAAGACCTCCACGGGCCCGCGATAACCCGCCATCGTTTCCACGTTGTCCCAACTGCCGGCAAGGATCAGTCCCACCGGCAGCCAGCTTATGTGGTGGCGGCCCAGCGACTTGAGGTCCGCGAAGGGCACGATGAACACAAACTTGTCAGGCGGTTGCGGCAACCCCGCAAGCGTCGAGCCGGGCCCACTACCCAGCGACTCGGTGGCGACGCAGACGGGCTTGCCTGAAAACCGCGCACGCAGCAGTTCGTAGGCTTCGCGCGCCGCCGCGTCAAAGCTCGGCCGCGACAATTTTCCAGCCCGCTGGCCATAGCCGGGGTATTCGAGAATGAACACCGCGTCGTCTTCCGCGAATGCATGCAGGGCATAGCGGCGATCCGCCGCCTGACCACCGTTGCCGTGCAGCAGGAGCCACACGTTCTGCGGATTCTCCACAGTGCGCGCAAAACCGATGAGCTGGCCTTCGTGCATCCAGCGCGTAAGCCCGTGCTCGTCCGCGTGATGCGTCGGGAAGAACATCATCTTGCGGACCAGGGCCTGGCAGCCAAAGATCGTCGCGGTGCTGATCACGAGTAGCGCAAGGGTCCGTTTGCGTGCTTTCGCGAGATCCACTACTGCACGGCTTCGTCGCGCATGACGGGGCACTCCCATCCGTCGTAACGCGCACAATATTCGCCGGCCAGGCGCGCAAGCTCCAGAGTGATTCCGTTGATGGTGTGCGTGTCCACGCTGTCGACTCGCGAGACCACCAGCGCGAACGGCATCTCTTCGCCTTCCTCCTGCGACATGCCTTCATCTTCGACCGCGAAATCGATGGCCACCAGCGTCTCGCGGCAGGCAGCACGCGAAGGTTCGTCGGCGAAGTGCAGCCAGTGCTCGACCTTGCGCGGCATTTCGTGCGCATCGCCCTGCTTCGCCAATGCCTCGAGCATGCGCCGGTTCTGCATGCGCTCGAGATTGGTTTCCGAGGGGTAGAGCGTGAGGTACTGCTCCCACTCGGGCTGGAACGTGCTGCCGGTTTCGTACCTGTATTGCGGGAACGACTTCATGGCGGTCGCCACCGAGGTGGTGAGCTCGCCGGGCTCGGCGGCGTAGAAGTAGAACTCGCGGCGTCCGGTGCCGGTGATGCGACCGACGAGTTGCGCGCCGCAAGTGGCTGACACCAGTGCATCGAGCGCCTCACCGATCTCGTGCAGGACGCGCCCTTCTTCATTGGTGGCGAGTCCATCGGGCTTCGGCGACTGCAGCACCACCCATACCCACAGGAGCCAGGGCCGATTCTCGATGGGTACGTCGTCGCGGATACCGAGATCGACGAATATGGATGACACCGCGTCGTTGACGCGCGCAAAGTAAAAATCCCACTCGTCCGACAAGCTCGATCTACTCCTCTTTGGTTCCCGTCTTTGGTTCCCGACTTCATTCCGCGGGTTTGAGCCAGCGTCCCAGCCACGCGGAGATTTCCGCGTAAAACAGCCGGCTGTTTTCACCCTTTTGAATCCAGTGGTTCTCATCCGGGAAGACGATGAGGCGGCTCGGCACCTGCATGCGTTGCAGGGCGCTCCAGTATTCGAGCGAATTGTTGATCGGCACGCGGTAGTCGTTTTCTCCAATCGTCACCAGCACCGGCGTGCGGAACTTCGCCGCGTGACGGATCGGAGTCTGCTCGCGCCACACCTCGGCCTGTTCCCAGGGCGGGCCGCCGAGGTTCGCCTCGCGCGAATAGATGGTGTCGCTGGTACCCCATTGTGCTTCGAGGTTCACCAGGCCGGCGTGACTCAGCAGACACTTGTAGCGCGTGGTCGTGCCCTGCAGCCAGTTGGACAGATGGCCGCCGTAACTCGCGCCACCGGCGCACTGGCGACTGCCATCGATGAACGAAAACTGTTTGATCGCCGCATCCGCCGCTTCGTTGATCTCCTCGCCCGGACCCTTGAGTGGATCGCCCTGGATGGATCGCGCGAATTCTTCGCCAAAGCCGGTCGAGCCGGAATAGTTAGTGAGCAGCAGGACGTAACCGGGGGCGGCCAGCAGGTGATAGTTCCACCGCACGAAGAACTGGTCGCGCCACATGCCATGCGGACCACCGTGGATGATCACGAACAGCGGATACTTCTTCGACGAATCGAAACCCGGTGGCCGCACCACGAGGCTGTGGATGCGCTTGCCGCGGCTGCTGGTGAACCAGAAATGTTCGATGGCCGGCAGATCGAGCTGCGCGGCGCGAGGCGCGTTGAACTTGGTCAGCACCAGCGCCTTGCCGGTCTGCGGCGCTACCAGCGCGATTTCACCCGGCGAGCTGGCGCTCTCCCAGTTGGCGTACAGCGAGAGTTTGCCGGACTTGAGCGGGATGACGAGATTGGTGTAGCTGCCTTTGTCCACGCCAAAAACCGTCTGCACCGTGCCGCCGCCCAGGCGCGTCGAATAAAGCTTTTCGTGGCCGCTGTCTTCGGCGGTGAAATAGACCTCGCGCGAATCGGGTGTCACGGCGAACGTACCCAGGGATCGGTCGATGCCGTCCGTGACGATGTAGTGCTTGCCGGTGTCGGGCCAGGAGAACCCGGCGAGGCGTGACGCGCTGTAGACGCTCTTGCCTTGAGTTTCGAGCACGGCGAGCAGCGTGCGGCCGTCTGGCGTAAATCGGGGCTGGGACCAGGCGTCCTGCCCCTGGGTAATTGGCTTGGGCTCACCGCCCTTGATGCTCACCAAAAACAACTGTGAATCGGTGAACGCGTAGGCCGCGGCATTGCGATTGGTGGTGGCGGCGAAAACGATCGATTGGTTGTCGGGAGTGAATTCGAGATCGATTTCTTCACCCGTGTCCGTCTGGCGCCCGGCGAATCCGGCGCTCGCCACCAGCGCCGTGCCGGCCAGCAGGTTGCGCGGGCTGCCTACCGCCAGCCCGTCGTCGTCGAGCTCCTGGACGAAGATGTGCACCTGGCGCTCGTCCAGCCAGTGGTCCCAGCTGCGGATCGGAAAGCCATCGAAGATACGCGCGTTCGACTTGCGCGCCCGGAACGCCTCGATCAGCGCCTTGTTAGCTGCATCATCGGTGGCCTGCGGATACAGCAGCGATACGAACGCGAGCTGCCGGCCATCATGAGAGAAGACGGGTGTCCGCGCACCGCCCGACAGGCTGGTCAGTCGCTGGGCTTCGCCGCCTGCGCGCAGGTCGAGTGAGTAGATCTGCGCCACATCGTCGTTGTCGCGCAGAGCGCTGAACACGATGCGGCTGCTGTCGGGGCTCCAGGTGACGCCGCTTTCCGGCCGGCGCGTCGACGTCAGACGGCGGCTCGAATGCCGCGCGGCGGTGTCGATCAGCCACAGATCGCTGAGCTGCGAGTTGTCGTCGTACGCCGGTTCGACCACCGAGACCACTATCCAGCGGCCGTCTGGGCTCACCTGGGGAGGGCCGACGCGCTTCATGAGCCAGATGTCTTCGTGAGTCGGGATGCGTTTGGGCGCCGCGGCCGCTATCGCCGGAATGACCGGCATCGCAAGCGTCAGACAGGCAAACAAACACACCATAGACCGGCGCCCCGGCCGGGATACGAGATGTTTCATGTCCTACACGGTAACGCAAACCGCGCGCCTTTGGTGCATCACTTGCCTTAGGTTGGGCGTGAACGCGAGACTACGCGCCGTGAAAAACCTGTGGGGAACGCTGAAGTGGGTTGGCGCGCTGGTGGCTCTCACGCTTGCCGTGTTCGGCGTCGACAGCTTGAGGTTCGGCGGCGCCTTCCGCTCCGTGCAACCCGCTTTCGCGGGCGCCTGCCGTGCGATTCCGCTCGGCGGCAGCAGCGAAGACCTGCAGCTCGATCGTGATCGCGGGCTCGCCTATCTATCGTTCCTCGATCGGGACACCCTCAGCAAAGGCGAGAAGGTGAAGGGCACGGTGATGCTGCTCGACCTGAATCAGCCCGACCCGGTGCCGCGCGCCGCCATGATTTTCGACCCGGCAGATTTTCGACCGCACGGCTTGAGCCTGTTGAAGGCCGGCACTGGCCCGGCGAGGTTGTTTGCCATATCGCATCTGCCTGACGGCCGCCACACCGTCGAAGTTGCCGAAGAGGGATCGAGCGGCGGATTCTTTCCGAAGGAAACCATTCGGGATCCGGCATTCATTCATCCCAATGCCATTGCCGCCACGGGCCCCCGCGCGTTTTATCTCGCCAACGACACCACGGATTTCGGCCGATGGGCGCAGGTGAAGCAGACCCGGTTTCGCTCGGGCAGCGCGACGCTGGTCTACTTCGACGGTACGAAGGCTCGCGTTGAAATCACGGGACTCGCCTTCGTCGCCGGAGTGGCGCTGAGCCCCGACGCATCGCGGCTCTATGTCGCGGAGACTCTCGCCAAAGCGCTGCGCGTCTATCGGCGCGACACTTCAAATGGCACGCTTTCGTTGGAAGAGGTTGTCGATCTCGACGCGGCGCCAGACAATCTCAACGTCGACGGCGACGGTGTCGTGTGGATCGCGGCGCACCCGAAACTGCTGCGCTTCATAGGCCACGTGCGCGACTCCGCGCAGCGCGCGCCCACCCAGGTGCTGCGTTTCGATCCGCGGCAATCCGGCGATTCGCGCCTGACTCAGGTTTATCTCAATGACGGCGACGAGATCTCTGCCGGCACCGTCGCCGCCCGCTGGCGCGATGAATTCCTCATCGGCGCCCTGCTCGACAAGAAGGTACTCATTTGCAAACCGATTCCGTGAAGACGCCTGCCCCGGCGCGTGGACTGCGCCCCGGCGCGCTGCTGATCAGCGGCGCGATCAATCTGCTGGGCGCGCTGCTCGTCATTCTGGCGATGCCAGGCAGCGCCAGCGACGACCGTATCGCCGCGGGCTGGGCTCTCATCCAGTTTCTGTCGGGGGTCTGGGCGGGCGTGCTCGGCGCCAACTCGCCGTTTCTCCACGGACTCGTCGCGGGAGTTCCAGCGCTGGCGCTCGGACTCGTTCTACCAAGTCCGCTGCCCGCACAGTTCGTGGTCGTCGCGTGGTTCCTGGCACCGTCCGCCGCGCTGCTGGCGGCGGCGCTCATGCGGTTCATGCGGCGTCGAAGCTGATCACTGGGGACGCAGTTCGTCGGAGAACGATTGGGCGACGAGCGCCCATGAGGTGCGGCCCCATTTGCTAGCAAATGGGGAGTGTCCCCATTTCCGATTCAGGGGCGGCGCCGCTCTGCCATGGCGTCGGAGAAATTCTCTTCGTAGTCGGCACGCGACGCTTCGATGACTGCCTTGGCGTGTTCGAAGCCGTACTTGCCCGAGATCACCATCTTGTTAGGCTCGCCCGGCACCATCTTGTAGGTGCCGAAGTAGTGCTCGAGACGTTCCACGAGCACCGGCGCGAGCTGCGAGATGTCCTTCACGTGATCCCACACGTAATCCCCTTCGAGCACGCCGATGATCTTGTCGTCGGCCTCGCCGCGATCGAGCAGCTTGATGCCGCCAATGACGCGCGCACGCAGGATGACTTCGGCCCGCTCGATGGGTCGCTCACTGATGACGCAGATGTCGAGCGGATCACCGTCGCCTCGCTCGGAACCGGGCGCCAGCTTTGCGATGCGTGGGCCGCAGTAAGTCTTGGGGATGAATCCGTACAGCGCCGGCGGATGGGACGACGAGCGTTGCGGCCGGTCGACCCGCAGATAGCCCGAGACCTTGTCGATCTCGTACTTGATCATGTCGAATGGGGTGATCTCGATGTAGGCAGTGACGATACGGGGCGCATCTTCGCCCACCTCGAGGCCATGCCAGGGGTGCGGACGCCAGCGTGAAAAGTTGTGTTCTGTCATGGGCGTGTAGTCTAGGGGCCGCCCCGAGCCATGGCGAGCGCCGCTCCGTCCGCTTATCCTTCCGCCATGACATTGCAAACGAGGGGGGCGGCCATCACCGGCTGGGGTAAATGCCTGCCTCCGGCGGTCCTTACCAACGCCGACATCGCCACATTCCTCGACACTACCGACGACTGGATCACCACGCGCACCGGCATCCGCGAACGGCGCGTTTCGCATGTCGGTTTGGGCGAACTCATGTACGTGGCCGCGGCGCGCGCCCTGGCCTGCGCCGGCATGGACGGCAAACAACTCGAGCTCATCGTGGCCGGCACCACCAGTTACGATGACCAGGTGCCGAACGTGGCTTCAGGCATTCAACGGCGTGTCGGCGCTGACGGCTGCGCCGCCATGGACGTCAACACCGCCTGCACGAGCTTTCTGTATTCCCTATCTACCGCCACGGCGCTGATCAGGACCGGCGTCGTGAAGAACGCGCTGGTGACCGGCGCCGAAGTCATCTCGCCCTTCATCGACTGGAGCGACCGCAATACCGCGGTGTTGTTTGGCGACGGCGCCGCCGCCGTGGTGCTCGAGGCGACCGATCGCGACGAAGGATTACTCGCCGAGCGGCTCGGTTGCTACGGCGATTCCCGCGAAATCCTGCGCGTGCACGGCATGGGCGCCGCCTACGCCCACCAGGACCGCATCATCGGCAAGACCGAGTGGCAGTTCGAAGGCCAGGAAATCTTCAAGAAAGCCGTGCACGGCATGGCGACCGCTTGTGCCGAAGCGTTGGCCAAGATCGGCAAGAGCGCGGATGACGTGGACCTCGTGATCCCGCACCAGGCGAACCTGCGCATCATCGAGGCCGTCGCCAAGAAAACCGGCGTACCCATGGAGCGCGTGTTCACCAACGTGCATCGCTACGGAAACATGTCGGCGGCCACCGTACCGGTGGCGCTGTGCGAGTCGCTGGAAGGAGGCCGCGTGAAGCCCGGCGCGCTGCTGCTCATGCCGTCGTTCGGCGGTGGTCTCACATTTACCGGCCACGTCGTGCGCTGGGGCGAGCGCCTGACACCGCTGGGCGTCACCGACATCGACCTGCCACCTGTCACCCGGAGCGCGCTCGAGATCGTGGAGAAGTATCGCGGTATCGGCAAACTTCGAGTCATGCACCCCGTGCCGTAGCGCCAGAAACGACAAAGCCCGCGTTTTTTAGGCGCGGGCTTCGTTCGACCTGTGCAGCTTCGTCTGGCTTAGGCTTTCTTCTTTGCCTTGGCTACTTTTGCTTTTTTCTTCGATGGATCTTTCGGGCGGGACTTTCCGAATGAGCCCGCGTACAACTTTCCGCGCTTCGTGCGACGGTCACCCTTACCCATTCGCTTCTTCCTTGTTCTGTGCAATCCACAGCAGTGCGGCTTCGATGTCGGAGAGCTGGGCGGCAGTCATGCCAGGGATGCGGCCACCGCCGGCTTCCTGCTTGACGCGCGCGAGCTCGGTCGACGACACCGTGCTGACCCAAGTGAGCCCGCGGCGCACTTTGGAGGTGAATTTCTGGGACTTCTCTTCTTCGGCCATGTCGACTCCTGATCAACCGATCTCTATAGCGGGCCGAAACATAGCGCGGCTAACGATATCTGGCCAGAACTTTCGCTAGAGCCGCCGAGCCCGGCGACAGATCTTTGAGGGGAATCTGATTTAACGGAATGGACGGTGTCTCATTGACATCGTGGAACTCCTTCCCTTGCGGGTCGACGTACAGAAGACCGGTCAGGAATTCACCTTTTT
>DASTTJ010000158.1:0-3720 GCA_035760205.1 Steroidobacteraceae bacterium
GATTCCTGGGTCCGAAGCGCTTTCAGCCCGTGCCCGTCGCGCTGCGCGAATTGCCGCCGCTGGACGCGGTTATCGTTTCGCACGATCACTACGATCATCTCGACTACACCACCATGCGGCTCCTGCGCAAAGCGTCAGTGCCCATCATCACTTCGCTCGGCGTCGGCGCGCATCTCGAGGCTTTCGGAATCGCGCCCGAGCGCATCGTCGAACTCGACTGGTGGGAATCGCATCGCGTGCCGGGCACCGATCTCATGCTCACCGCCGGACCCTCGCAACATTTCTCCGGACGTGGCCTCAATGACGGCAACAAAACGTTGTGGTCATCGTTCGTAATTCAGTCGCAGCGACATCGGGTGTTCTTTAGCGGAGATACCGGCCCGACGCCCGAACACTCGCAGATCCGCGAACGCCTCGGACCTTTTGATCTCGTCATGCTCGAAGTGGGGGCATGGCATCCGGCCTGGGGCAATATTCATCTCGGCCCCGCCAACGCGCTGGCGGCGCACGCCTTGTTAGGCGGCAGTCCGCTCCTGCCGCTGCACTGGGGCACGTTCAATCTTGCGCTGCACGCGTGGGACGAACCCGTCGAGACGCTCCTGCAGCTTGCGCCGCGAACCGACGCGAGGCTCATCATTCCGAGGCTTGGCGAACCGGTGGAGCCAGCGCAAGAATTCGCGCTCACGCCGTGGTGGCGCGGTGTCGACGTGAACGTTCACAAGGCGCGTCGCGATGGCGGAACGCGCATGCCCAAAGCGATGCCCTTTCCGCCCGACTAGGGCAGATCGAAAACCAGGACTTCAGCCCCCGCGCCTTGCGCGATTTCGACGACGTTTTCGTCGGTCAGCTTGAGCGCGTCGCCCGCATTGAGCTCCACACCATTGGCGTGCACTGCTCCCCGCACGACATGCACGTATCCACGCCGTCCCGGCGGAAGCTCGAGGCTGGCGCTTTCGGCGCCGTCGAAGAGTCCGCCATAAACGCGCACATCCTGATGCACGAGTACCGAGCCGGATTCGCCGGTCGATGACGCAATCAATCGCAATCGGCCTTGTTTGTCGGCGGCCTCGAAGCGTTTCTCTTCGTAACTCGGCGGGATGTCGGTGACGTTCGGCTGTATCCATATCTGCAGAAAATGCAGCTTGTTCGTCTGCGAACCATTGAACTCGCTGTGGCGCACGCCGCTCCCGGCACTCATGCGTTGCACGTCACCGGGGCGAATGGTGGATCTCGTGCCGAGGGAGTCCTGGTGTGTGAGCTCGCCTTCGAGAACGTAGCTGATGATCTCCATGTTGCGATGCCCATGGGTACCGAACCCCTCACCGCCCGTCACGCGATCTTCGTTGAGCACGCGCAGCGGCCCGAATTCCACGTGGTCCTCGTCGAAATAGTCGGCAAAGGAAAAGCTGTGGTAGGACTCGAGCCAGCCATGGACGGCATGGCCGCGATCTGCACTGCGTCGAATGACTTTCATGGGCATAGACTGTACCCAATCATCGAGAAGTCATCGAGAGGCGCACATGTCAGAGTTGAATCAGATCGGCTTCATCGGCCTGGGACGCATGGGTGCCAACATGGTGCGACGGCTCACGGCTGCGGGATTTCAGTGCGTCGCCTTCGACGCCAATGCAACCGCGGTGCAGGCGCTGCAGGGCCCGGGCGTTACCGGCGCCAGCTCGCTGCACCAGTTCGTGGATTCCCTCAAGGCACCGCGCGTGATCTGGATGATGCTGCCAGCGGCCGTGGTCGACCAGGAGATCGCGAACCTCAAACCTCTGCTGTCTGCGGGCGATGTCGTCATCGATGGTGGCAATTCCTACTATCGCGACGACCTGCGGCGCGGTGCCGACCTCGCCAAGTCCGGCATCCATTACCTGGATGTCGGCACCAGTGGCGGCATTGCCGGCGGCGAGAATGGTTACTGCCTGATGATCGGCGGCGAAAAGCCGGTGGTGGATTTCCTCGAGCCGCTGTTCATTGCCCTCGCGCCCGATGAGCCGACTAGCTACCCTGGCACGGCAGGGCGTGGCTATTTGCACTGCGGGCCGTACGGGGCGGGTCATTTCGTCAAGATGGTCCACAATGGCATCGAGTACGGCGTCATGGCGGCATACGCCGAAGGATTCAACATCCTGCGCAACGCCAACATCGGTACGCGGCCGCGTGCCAAGGACGCCGAGACCACTCCTATGCAGAATCCCGAGCACTACGCCTACGACTTCGACGTGGCGCAGATCGCCGAAGTCTGGCGCCACGGCAGCGTGGTACGGTCGTGGTTGCTCGATCTGACTGCCCGCGCGTTGTCGGAAGATGCCAGCCTCGCGGGATTTGCCGGCCGCGTCTCGGATTCGGGCGAAGGACGATGGACGGTGGCGGCCGCGGTCGATGAAGGCGTTCCCGCGCCGGTCATTACCGCTGCGCTGTTCAGCCGCTTCGAATCGCGCGGCAATGCGGACTATGGAGACCGGTTGCTATCCGCGATGCGCAAGCAGTTTGGCGGCCACATGGAGAAGAAAAGCGGCTAGTCCAGAGGCTCAGGAATACTCGCGCACCATCGCTGACATCTCGCGCAGGAAATCGCCGGAGCGCACACCGCTTCCTCCCGACACGAACGGCTCGCGATACCACGGCCAGGGGTAGACGACGCTGCGTTGCGGCCGGTCGCCGCGCAGCAAGGTGAACTGGCGGGTGGTAAAGCCGCGGCGAATGCTGGTGCCGATCTGCTCTGGCCGCACCGCATACACCGCACCGTCGACCAGCACGAACAACCCGGCTTTATAGTTTGGCTGCGCGTCGAAGCGTTCGCGTGAGGCGGCGAAGTACGCCGCGAACACCGGCCCATTGACCGAAGCGATCTCGGTACCTACCCCGAGCACGTGCGCCGCATTGCGCGGTTCGCCCATGGGTTCCACTTCGGCACGGGCAGCATTGATGAACAGGCTGTAGAACGTCCTAATGCCTGACGATTCGGGCTGAAAGCCCATGACGCAAACCCGTCCGGAGTCGGGCAGTTTACCGGTGTCATTTACGAACATTGGGGGTGAGTCTCCGGATCCCCCGAAAAGGTTTTCTGCATTTGCGGAATTATTGTCTCGGCAGTGGTGGCGAGACAATAACCTGACAGCCTCCCACTTTGCGATTTTGCAGATCGACGAACCAAGACTTAAGTCATAGTTGAGCTTGGACACCACCCGCCAGGCTGACGTCCTGTCCAACGCCTGTCTGGGTGTCAATTGCGGTGACTGGCGACCGCCCCGGTTTGCTGGCCAGTGGAAAGTGCTGTCGCCCTTCGTGCAAAGCCGAATACCGGCTCGAGCACGTGCTCGCGGCCCTCGATTCCAGCGCGAATCATGTCGCCGGCGTGCACGCTATAAGTAATGCCGTTGCCGCCGTAACACAGCGCGAACTGCAGCCGCGCATCCATGCCCGGGACTCGACCAATGAGTGGCAAGCCGTCGCGCGTCTCCGCGAAGCTTCCAGCCCAGGCGTGCGCCACCCGGGGCATCTCCGCGCCAAACAACTCTTCATATTGTTCCCCCAGCCGCCTCACCTGCCGCGGCAACAACAGGTCGCGGGCCGCGGCATTCTTGAAGGGAACGTCGCCGCCGCCGATCAGGACTCTCCCGTCGGGCGTGCCGCGCACATAGACGTAAGGCCGCGCACTCTCCCAGATCAACGGCAGCGTATCGATCCACTGACGTTTCGCCAGCGGCTCGGTGA
>DASTTJ010000159.1:0-3692 GCA_035760205.1 Steroidobacteraceae bacterium
CTGGACGATGCATCGAAGCGTCTGGTCACGGCGATCAGCGATTCGGCCGAGGTCCTGAGCCCTGAGCAGCGCGCGGCGCTTGCCAAGAAAATCGAGGATCATCATCGCGGCTAGCTCCCTGCCCGTGAGCGTTGCAATATGCAGCTCATGACCGCCCGCGTCCTGCTGGTCGAAGATGATGCCCGCCTTGCCTCGATGGTCGCCGACTATCTGGGTGAGGCGGGATTTCGCGTCGGCGTCGCGCCTACGGGCAGCGATGCGATGCGCCTCGTCACCGCCGAAGACTTCGACGCCGTGATCCTCGATCTGATGTTGCCGGATGCAGACGGGCTGGACGTCTGCCGCAGTATCCGCGCGAAGTCCGACATACCGTTGCTGATGCTGACCGCGCGCGGCGATCCGCTCGATCGCGTGGTCGGCCTCGAGCTCGGCGCCGATGACTATCTACCTAAACCCTTCGAGCCGCGGGAATTGCTCGCGCGCCTGCGTGCCATTCTTCGGCGGCGCCATGCGCCGGGATCGAGCGACGTGCTGCGCTTCGGCCGCCTGGAGATCGACAAGGCCGCGCGCGAAGTTCGAGTCGATGGGCAGCGGAAGGCCATGACGGGCCACCAGTTTTCCCTGCTGCTGACACTGGCGGAGCGCGCCGGCCGTGTGTTGTCGCGCGAAGCGTTGATGGATCTCACCCGGGGCGAATCGCTCGAGGATTTCGATCGTTCGATCGACGTGCATATCTCGCGCCTGCGCGCCGCCATCGAAGACGACCCCAAACGGCCTCGCCGCATCCTCACGCTGCGCGGCGCAGGCTACGTGTTCGCGAAAGAGCAGGACCGATAGTTGCGCAAGCTGCACCTCAAACTCTACCTGGCGATCGTCGGAACGCTGGTGGTGTTCCTCATCATGTGCGCGATGGTATGGCACCACTTCGCGCCGCCGCGCATGGCTCTTGGCGGCATCGAAAGCGCCACGGGGCTTGCCGCGTCGATGCTGGATGAGCGGCCGCGCGAGCTTGATGATGTGCGCGAGGTGCTGGTCGCGTTGGCATACCAGTCCAACGCAGACATCGTGCTGTACGACGCGCAGGGCTCGAGTGTCCTGCAAATCGGCCGGCATGCTCCGGCACTGACGCCGCAAAAACTCGCACGCACGAACTGGCAAATGACACGCAGCGGGCCCGCCTTCAACCGGCGTCTGGCCGACGGGCGCCACCTGGTCGTACATCCGCGGCATCGCATCATCCTGCACGGCCTGCACATGGGTGCCCTGCTCACGACCATCGGCGCGATACTGGCGCTGCTCACGTATCCCATCACGCGCGGCATCACCGCGCGCCTGGCGAGGTTGCAAACCGGCGTCCTTCAGTTTGGCGCCGGCAATCTCGGCGCCCGCGTGAAGGTGGAAGGGCGCGACGAAGTGGCGGCGCTGGCCCGCAGCTTCAACGAGTCCGCCGAACACGTCGAAAAGCTGGTGCGCGCCCACCAGATGTTGTTAGCCAACTGTTCGCACGAGTTGCGTACACCGCTGGCACGCATTCGCCTGGCAATCGAGCGGGTGCCAGGTACCGATCCCAAGGTCAGCACCGAGCTCGCGCGCAACATTGCCGAGCTCGACGCGCTCATCGGCGAGATGCTGCTTTCCAGCCGGCTCGACGCATCGAGCGGCCTAGGGCGGGCGGAGGCGGTCGACCTGCTGGCGCTCGCCGCGGAGGAAGCCGCGCATTTCGACCTGGAGGCGAGCGGCGAAGCGGTGACCATCACCGCCGATGCGATGCTGTTGCGCCGCCTGGTGCGCAACCTGCTGGAAAACGCGCGCGTGCATGCCGGCGGCGCCACCGGGATTCGAATCGAGGGTGACGCCCACCAAGCTCGCATCGTGATCGAAGATGCCGGCGAGGGAATTCCGCTCGTGGATCGCGAGCAGATCTTCGAGCCATTCCATCGCGCCAGTACGGCCACGAAGTCGAGTGGTGCGGGCCTGGGACTCGCCATCGTCAGGCAGATCGCGCGCGCACATGGCGGCACCGTTGAGTATTCGCCGCGAGAAGGCGGCGGCAGCCGCTTCACGGTGACGCTGCCGCGCTCGGCGACGCCATAACCATGGGTGTGCTGACGCACGGACAGGAGGCTCGCGCGCCGCTAGTGTGAAGAGCCCCGACACCGAAGGTTCCAAATGGAAAACACACCCAACACAGTAGAGTCGCTCAGAGAGCACTTCAGCCGGCGTGCCAGCGCGGCAAGAGTCGCTGTGCAGAAGCTGACTCACCCCGCCCGTCCAAAGCCGAGCGTAGAGACGCCGTTGACCGCCCCTGCGCAGAAGCGCGAGCCCTGACACCAAGCAAAGTGGGCGCCGGCGATGTGCCACCGGCGCCTCACACTCATTCCACCCATTGGGCGTGGCATTCGTCCCCCGCTTCGACGACGTCAGCACCGCCGGCGACCGAAGCATAGAAGCACACCGCGTACGGTCCGAGATCCCAGATCGACGGCTGCACCGTCGGATGCGCGCTCTTGAAACCGTTGCGCTGCGACGGCGGCAGCTTCATGTACTGCTTCACGAGCTTTTCCTGCTCGGATGTCTGGGGCTTGTTTGCCTTGGCGAGCTGCTCGTACTTCTGGGCTTTGGCCTGGTCTGCGGGGCTGTGCTTTCCCAGCGTGACATTGCCGTACTTGACCCGGCCGGGTTTGCTCGCCGCCGGCTGACTGCCGATCGTGAGACAAACGGCGGCATCGGTCTCGGTGCCCGAGGCCTCAACGCTTTTGCCGTTGGCACATTCCACCGTGCGAGTGGTATCCGCATTCGCCGCGCCGCCGAACAGGGTCAGGGCCGCAACCGCGAGGGCGACCGAGTGCAATCCATTGAATTTCATTTGGGTATCTCCGTGTGAATTGAAGTAGCTGGATTCGCAGCTGGGTCGTAGCGACTTACGCGGCGGTTCACTAATTCCAGGCAGCAAGGCATATTTCCCCATGGCCCCGATTCAGCGACCGCCCCGTTTCTGGGTCTTGCTTCTTGCAGTGATCCTGCCTTTCGTGGTCATCGCCGGGCTCGATCTGGCCATGCGGGCGGCACCCGTCATCGACCCTGCGTTGCGCGTCGAGTCGGCCGCGACGCTGGAATCCGGCGCGAAAACACCGATCGAACTACCCACCGAAGGGTGGCAAACCCGAAAACTGCCGGCGCGGCCGGCGAAGTCAGGCACGCGGCCCGCGAGCGCGTGGTTTCGGGTCGAATTCGCAGCGCCCGCGCGGGTGGAGGGACAGTGGGCAGTCTTTATCGAGAATCCCTATGCCAACTTCGCGCTCTTCGTGAATGGGGCCTTCATCGGTGACGCGGGACCCATGACCTCACCCATCCCCGTGCATCGCACGCCGTTGCTGTTCAGATTTCCGGCCAAGCTCTTGCACCCAGGCGTGAATACACTCGAGGTACGCATCGTTCATCCGTACAATTTTCCGCGTCTTTCCGACGCCGCGATCGGACCCGTCGAGGCGGTGGTGCCGGCCTACAAGTTCGCGCAGGCCCTGCGTGTGGAAGTCAAACATGCCACGGCGATCGTGCTTTCGGTGCTGGCCATCCTCATCGGTGCGATGTCGCGGCTTCGCCGCCGCGATGCGGCCTATGCCTGGTTTGCCTGCGGTATCCTGGGCTGGGCTGCACACATCGAGATGATTCTCATCGCGCAGTCGCCCATC
>DASTTJ010000160.1:0-9626 GCA_035760205.1 Steroidobacteraceae bacterium
TGACTGTTCGCCGATTTCCGCGAACACGCTCACCGTGCTTTCCACATACCCGACCGCTGCGAACCCCAGCAGCACACGTGCGAACAGTCGGTCGCGGGAATCGCTCGTATCACGGGCGGCACGCACGGCCAGGTACATCACGTAGCTGAAGGCCGCGAAGTACGCCACTGAGGCGGCGTAGTGACCGCTTTTCAGGCCATAGGATTGCCCGTCCTGCGCGAACTCCACGCTCCATGGCGAAATGGCGAACAAACCGGCAACGCTCAATGCCATCGCCAGAAGGCGCGCGCGCCGCAGATCGGGCCAGCCGAGCATCCGGTAATAACACGGCACGACGCACGCGAGAGCTACATAACTCAGCACCGTACCCACACCGTATGCCAGGAAAGCAAAGGTGGCGTGCGATCCCTCAACGTTGAAAACCACATAGCGTCGTGACAGAGCGACGAACAGGCCCAGAGCAAACGCGGCATAGAAGCCCATGAACGCCACGATGAAAGGTTTGCGACTCCGCGCCAGGTACAGCAGCAACAGATTGACAGTGCTCAATGTGACGAGCAGTGCGTCATAACCGATCCACAAATGGTTCATTTTCGATGTTGCGCCTGATTCTGAGCGAATCAATCCAAAGGATGATGGGGCCCGCAACGAATTTCAATCTGCTGGTGGATGGTCGGCACTCAGCCAGGCCACGACGATGCCGCCCGAACCCCCGGAGTACGGGGAGCATGGAGAGGTTGAACGTGAAGCACCGGAAGATGATTGGCATGGCGGCAGGTTTGATTCAGGTTTGTTCCTCACCCCTATGGGCGGGCGAGTTTTCGCTCGGCGTGGCAGCAGGCGGTCAATCGACCCTGTATCACGATGTTGAAGATCAAAATTTCGTCATTCCCGTGCTCGGTTACGAGGGTGAGCGGTTCAGCTACTTCCTGGACACGGCCACATTCGTGCTGATGCAAGGCGAGTCTGGTGAAAGCCGCTGGCGCATGCGGGCCGTTGCCACCGCCCGGATCTTCGATCAGCCCAACCTTCGCGCGGGCCTGGAGGATCGTCACTCGACGGTTGATATCGGGCTGGACGCAGGTATTCAGGGCAAATGGGGCAGCCTGAGCCTCGAGGTCCTCGCCGACGCACTCGGCAATCACGAGGGCGGCGAAGCCACGATTTCCTACGAGTACGAGTTTGCGGTGACCGAAAGACTGGCGATTACTCCCAGCCTCGGCGTGAGCTATTACAACGAGAAGCTGGCCGACTATTACTTCGGCGTGCGGCCCGGCGAAGCGCGTGATATGCGCGTCCAGTATCAACCGGGCGCGAGTGGCGTCGCGACCGCGGGCGTAACGATGACCTATGGGCTCACGGAAAGCTGGACACTGGTCGGCGTAGTGCAGCACATGTCGCTCGGCGACGAGCTCGCCGACAGTCCGCTGGTTGCCGAAGAATCGAGCACCACCGCGGTGATTGGCGCCCTGTACCGTTTCTGATGAGTCACTCGGGCACGATGAACTTGAGACCGGCAAGGGTTCGCGCCGCGGCAGCGTGGTGGACACTCTTGATTATTTGCTGGACCGTGGCGATCTGGTCCATCACGCAATACGCCGGGCTGGATCCTGCGCGATTCTTTCCCGAGCAACGCGAAATCTATCTACGGCACCTGATGATCGTGGCAGCGCATACGCTGTCTTCTCCGATCGCACTGTTGTTAGGACCCTTGCAGTTTCATGCCGGATTGCGGGCGCGCCTGCCCCGGCTGCATCGCGCCTGCGGGATCACGTATCTGGGCGCCGTTTTTCTCGGAGGCCTGTCGGCGATTCCGCTGACTTCGATAGCCTACGGGTACTGGACGACTCGCGTGGGATTCGCGCTGCTTGCGGTGCTTTGGCTCGGCACGGCGGCCATGGCACTTTCTTGCGCCGTCCGGCGTGATTACGTGACGCATC
Organism: Steroidobacteraceae bacterium; assembly: GCA_035760205.1. GTDB lineage: Bacteria > Pseudomonadota > Gammaproteobacteria > Steroidobacterales > Steroidobacteraceae > CADEED01. The sequence goes on from DASTTJ010000160.1 coordinate 1,941, forward strand.
GGCGATGGGCCATCCGCAACTTCTCGCTGACGCTTGCCGCGGTCACGTTGCGACTCTGGGTCGCCGGGCTTACTTCGCTGACCGAAACGGATTTCGATCTGGCCTATGCCGCCGCGGCTTGGTGTTCGTGGGTTCCGAATCTGGCCGTCGCCGAATGGCTGTTGCAGGACGAAAGCCGGTCTCAGCGAAATACACCACTGCCGAAAAGTCCGATCAATCCGACGATGATCAGGTAGATCGCGACAATGTAGTTGAGTAGACGCGGCACGATGAGGATCAGGATGCCCGCAATGAGAGAAATGAGCGGGCCCATGACGAGTGGAAGATTCATGGATTTCTCCGTTAGGTGTGTGAGCCTATGTTCCCACCAGGCCCGGCGCCTCTCTGTACGCTGTGCCACATAGTTGGAAGCGCCGGCCAGGCCGGCATTGCCCGCTCAGCTGGCCCGCCAGGAGATTTTGGAAAGTTTCAGCGGATGCCGGATCGCCGCCTTCCCCGTTTGGGTGATGGCCTGAAGAACCAGCGTCGGTGAAGTGCCGGACCAATCGATCTCTATCAACCCGAAGTTGGGTTCGCGCACATGGGCCCCGACGCGATTCGCATTCGGCACGTCCACGGACCACACCTCCGTGAGTCCGCTCGAAGTGCGATCCCACAAGCGCGCCTGACGCGCGCCGCGCGTTCGGCGGTCCGTCCATCGCCGTGATCAGCAGAGACGTCGCCAAGTTCACCGGCCGTCCGACCACGAGTGTGCGTGCGTAGTTTGCCGCGCATGAGAGCGAACTGCTTGGCAATGGGAAGAAAGAGCAGGAGGAGTAACGCCTTGACGACTGGACCAGCGCGCGCTCGACGCGTCTGTGGCGCTAGGCCATACTGCCGCGGCAGAGGAGTCGCACAAAAAATAGAAAAGGACGATTTTTCGTCATGCTTCAGGAATTTGCCCGCCTCGGAGCGCTCGCCGCGCTGCTGTCGCTTGCGCTCACGATGCCCGCTCGCGCCGACGAGTGGCAGCCGATCACGCCCGAGGATCTGCAGATGAAAAGCGAGCCGAAAGCGCCCATGGCGGCGGCGATCTATCTCTATCGTCAGGTCGATCGCGACGACGCGAACTCCACGGAGTCCATCTACTCGCGCGTAAAGGTCCTGACGGACGAAGGGCGCAAGTACGCGAACGTCGAGATTCCGTACTACGAGGGCTCCGAGAGGATTCGCGGGCTGGAAGCGCGCGTCATTCGTCCGGATGGCAGCGCCATCGAATTCGATGGGACGGTGTACGAGAAGCCGCTCGTCAAGGCGCGTGGCGTCAAGATGATGTCGAAATCCTTCACGCTGCCGAGCGTGGAAGTCGGCACCATCATCGAATACCGCTACCGCCGGTCGATTCCGGGCGGATGGGTTTTCAATTCGCGCTGGCTGCTCAGCGACGAATTGTTCACGCGGCGCGCCGTGTTTTCCTTGCGGCCCGCGAGCAGCTTTCTCCTGCGGTGGAGCTGGCCTCTCGGCCTGCCGCCCGACACGAAGGAGCCGGTGAAGGAGCGCGGTCTCATCCGCCTCGAAACGCGTGACGTGCCGGCGTTTGTCACCGAGGAGTACATGCCGCCCGAAGACGTGATGAAGTATCGCGTCCAGTTCATCTACGAAGGCGAGGAAAGCGATCAGAAAGAACAGGACGCCTATTGGAAAGCGTTCGGCAAGCGCTCCAATAGCAAGGTCCAGCGCTTCATCAAAGCCGACCGCGTGCTCGAGCAGGAAGTCGCGCGGCTCGTGCAGCCCGGCGATTCCATCGAAACCAAAGCGCACAAGCTCTACGCGCGCGCTCAGCAGATTCGCAACCTCTCGTTCGAGCGCCAGGCCACCGAGCAGGAGACCAAGCGAGAGAAGCTCGCGGACAATCTCGACGCCGAAGACGTGCTGAAACACGGCTACGCCTACGCCGACGAAATCACGTGGTTCTTGTACGGCTTGCTGCGCGCCGCGAAGCTCGATGCCTCCCTTGTGCTCGTCTCGACGCGTGACAACAACTTCTTCGACCCGCGCATAATGAATGCGCGTGAGCTCAACACCTGCGTCGTGCAGGTCAACCTCGACGATAGCGCGGTGTTTCTCGATCCCGGCATGCCATTCATGCCATTCATGTATCTCCCGTGGAGCGAGACGGGTGTCAAGGGCTTGCGCCTCAACAACGACGGCGGGCAATGGGTGACCACGACGGTGCCCAGCGCAGCCGAGTCGCGCGTCGAGCGCAAAGTGGCGGTGAAGCTCACACCATCAGGAACGCTCGAGGGCAAGGTCACCGTGACCTACAGTGGCCTCGAAGCGAGTTGGCGCCGCATCACCGAGCGCCACGATGATGCCACCGAGCGCCGAAAATTCCTCGAGCGGGAGCTCGAGGCCGATGTTCCCGTCGGGGTCGATGTGAAGCTGACCAACACGCCGGATTGGACCGGCTCCGGCACGCCGCTCGTCGCCGAATTCGACTTACGCGTGCCCGGTTGGGCGGCCGCAGCGGGCAACCGCTTGCTCATGCCCATCAGCCTGTTCGGCGCTGCGGAAAAACACACGTTCGAGCACAGTGCCCGCGTGCATCCTCTCTACTTCACGTTTCCCTATAAGCACACGGATGAGGTCGCCATCGAGCTGCCGCCAGGTTGGCAAGTCAGCAGCTTGCCGAAAGCACGCACCGCCGATATCAAGGTTGCAGCATACAACTCGAGCGCGCAGGTAACCGGCGGGATGCTCAGCGCGAAGCGCGAACTCGTGCTGAATGCGATCTTCATCCAGCAAAAGTTCTACGCACAAGTGCGCGATTTTTACCAGGCGGTCCGCGCGGGCGACGAGGATCAGGTTGTCGTCACGCCAGCTGCGCAACCAGGCGCGGCTGCCAAACATTGAGGCGCTTGGAATGCAGCTCGCGAAACTACTGTGTGGAGGGCTGGCAGCGTGCGCATGCATGCAGGTCTCGGCGGCGTGGGCCGCGAGCGCACCTGTGTGGATGCGCGCGCAAGTGAATGCGCCGTTGCCGGCTCACGACGACGAGACGGATGCCGTCGTGCTCTATTCCGAAACCGAGCTCACGGTGCAAGCGCCCGGCAAGATGAAGCGGCTCGAGCGCCGCGTTTACAAGATCCTGCGCAGCGACGGCGAAGCGTATGGTGTGGTGAACGTGGAGTTCAGTCCGCAGAGCCGGGTCACGTCCATGCACGGCTGGAGCATCCCGGCGCAGGGGAAGGATTTTGAGGTCAAGGATCGGGACGTCATCGAGACCGCCATCACGAACGTCGACGGCGGCGAATTGATCAGCGACGTGCGGCGCAAACTCATGCGGATTCCCGCGTCCGTGCCGGGCAGCATCATCGGCTACGAGATCGAGCAGGAGATGCAGCCGTATGACATGACCGACGAGTGGCATATGCAGGGCACATTGCCCGTGCGTGAGGCGCGGTATTCGGTGCGACTGCCGCCGAACTGGTCCTACAAGGTCTTCTGGCTCAATCACAACGAATCCGCGCCGACGGAAGTGGCGCCGGGACAGTGGCGTTGGGTGGCCACGGATTTGAAGCCCGTGAAGCTCGAGCATCGGATGCCGCCGTGGCGGGGCATCGCCGCGCGCATGGTGCTCTCGCTGCAGCCGCCCGGCGGGACGGGCGGCGGGTTTCAAAGCTGGCGGGAGGTCGGCACCTGGTACCTCGGGCTGACGAACGGCCGGCGTGATCCCTCGCCGCTGCTTCGCCAGAAGGTGCAGCAGCTCACGGCGTCCGCGACCGATCCGTTGAGCAAGATGCGGGCGCTCGCCACCTACGCTCAGAGGGATATTCGCTACGTCGCCATCGAGTTAGGCGTCGGCGGCGTGCAGCCTCATCCCGCGAGCGAAGTGCTGACGCACGGCTACGGCGATTGCAAGGACAAAGTTACTTTGCTCTCCTCGATGCTGAAGGAGATTGGCGTCGACTCGCACTACGTGCTCATCAACACCGAACGCGGCTCCGTGGCGGCGGGCACGCCGCCCAACATGGGATTCAATCACGCAATCCTCGCGATTCAGCTTCCGGCCGGCGTCGACACGGCGCAGGTGCCGGCAGTGATCGCGCACAAGACGCTTGGCCCGGTACTGTTCTTCGATCCCACCCATCCGCTCATTCCATTGGGCTATCTACCGGGCGCGCTGCAGGCCAACTTCGGCCTGCTCGTGACGCCCGCCGGCGGCGAGCTGCTTGCGCTCCCGCAGACCTCGAGCGCGCTGAACGGCGTAGTGCGTACGGCGAAATTGACGCTCGATGAGAACGGCACGTTGAGCGGGGACGTGCGCGAGACTTGGGTAGGCGACGGCGCGGCCGGGCAGCGCTACACCCTGCGCGCCGCGCAGCAGGATGTGGATCAGATCAAGCCGGTCGAATCCATGTTGACCCGCTCGCTGTCGTCGTTTCGGATCCTGCGTGCGACCGTGACCAACCTGAGACTCGTGGAACAGCCGCTCATTTGGAACTACACCCTCGAGATCCCACTTTATCCGCGGACCACGGGCGAGCTGCTGATCCTTCGGCCGCGTGTGCTGGGATCCATGTCGAGCGGGCTGCTGGAAACGAAGGAGCCGCGCCAGCATCCAATCGAGTTCGAGGCACCCGTTCGCAATACCGACGTGTTCGAGATCACCGTGCCCGCAGGCTTCGTGCCCGACGCACTGCCGCCGGCGGTGAACCAGGATCTCGGTTCCATCGCTTACCGCAGCTCCACTACCTTCACGGGCAACGTGCTCCGCTACACCCGCACGCTGGAAGTGAAAGAGCTCAGCGTCCCTGTGGCGAAGGCGCAGTCGTTGAAGGAGTTCTTTCGCGGGATCGAGGCCGATGAGCGGAACTCGGCGCTGCTGAAGAAGGCACAGTGACGGGCGTACAGCAGCAGTCCCGCTAATCGAGGACGCAGGCCCTGATGTGACGTTCTGACTAACGCATGCCTTCCTTGTGTGTGCCACCACCATTTCGCATCCGGCGATTCACCCTTGGCGAACGGCAGGGCGTCGATAGCAAATACCCGACCTCGCCTGGCTGTATCTCCCCTTTCGCACCGATCTGGATCAACGCAATAGTTAGCCGGCGGTCTACAGGTTGCCACTCATCAAGAGATCACGGCAATGCGACGATATTGTCGGCAAGCAACGCTTGCGATTCTCCGGGGCAGGTGACTGCAAACTCCAGCGCGGGGCCGCGTGGCATCGGCGCTTTGATCTCGATCGTTTGTCCTGCGGGCATTGAAGCCGATTCGACCACGATCCAGTCCGGGTAGTCTTTACCGCGCACCGCCAACTGGCAATTATTTGCCCGCTGAGTCCCGCCATTGCGAAGCCAGAGCCGTGTCGCACCCCCCAGGCCGCCCCGATCGATCTTGCGAATACTGGCATCGATCAGCGGTGCTTCCGCGTCGATCCGCTTGCGGAAGGTGAGCGGGCTGTGCGACCGCGCACGCGCCGCCGCGGGTTCGGCTGCCCGTGTCGCCCCATGCCAGGACCACATTCGCCGATCGGCGGAAGCTTCGGCGGCCGCCTCATCACCATCATTGGCCCGTGCTCCAATCGTTCCGCCGATGGCGCTGCTGCCTGCACGCTTCGGCTTGCTCGCGGGCTTTGGTGATGTTCCCATTCTCGTGGGCACCGTGTTGGGCGCACTCGGCCTGACGAGCGGTGTCCGGCCGGCTTCGGCGTCGGTTTCGCTGGCTGTGGCCTGCACCTGGGTGCCGATGAGCAACAGCGCGGCAAGTGCGAGGATCGGGTGGAAGTTCTCGTTCATGAGCGGTCTCCGGACTGGGTAGGTTCGACCCTGAGTCGGAGCGGCTGAGTCGCCGGTTCAAATATCCAGCGCCATTCGGCGGATGCTGGTTTTTTCGAGCTTGTCGAGTGCCTTCTGCGCGCGGATCAGCGCGTGGCGGTGAGGTGCATGATCGCCAGGCGCGACCACAGCCTATCCACTTGTGCGCTACGGTGATCGTCGGCGAGAACGATCGCGCGCGCCGAGAGCTCTCGCAGGTGTCCGCGATTCACCAGGACGAGTAGCGCACCCGCCAGTCGCCCGAAACGCAGCGATCGCGCCAGGCCTGGCGCGGCCGGCGCCGCGAGCACGTTGCGCAGGTCCGCGGGTAGCTCCCAGTTCTCGGCAATGTGCAGCGCCATGGGCGGCACCCAGACGTCCAGCAATCCGGCCATCGCCGCCGGCCGTAAATTGCTTACGCCCGGACAGTGCTCTCGCGCGATGCGGAACACTGCAATGCTGGCGAGGCCGAGCAGCAACACCAACAGCCGCGCGCTGAATGGGTCTGCGCGCTCGATGCGAGCCGCATGCAGTTCGGCGCTTCCGGCGGCGTACTGGCCGTGCTCCCAGGTTGCTTCAGCGAATGAGGAAAACGGTCCTCGCGTGCCGGTCATGACCGGGTGCAGCAGTGCGGTGGCCACCAGCGAGCGCAATCCGTCCGTACCCACGAGCGCCACCGCCCTCTCCAGGTTATCGATCGGTTTGTTTCCGCTCACCCGGTAGAACGAGCTGTTTGCCAATCTTAATAGGCCCCCCAGGAGCGTGCCGTCTTCGCCGATGATCTTCGCCATCTCACCCATCGAGTTCGAGTCGGTGTTGATGGCGCTCATGAGCCGCGGCAGCAGCGACGGTCGGCGCGGAAGGTACTTCGCTTGCATTTGCAGATTGCCAAGAACGCGGGTGGCCGGCGCGAGCTCGGCAAGCTCCGATGGAGTTGCGTCATTGCGCAAATCGTCGAGACTCGCATCGAGCGCATGGGCCATGAACCGCCGCATTGCCACATGCGAATGCGCATGCGCATGCGCATGCGCACCCGGAGGTGGGGTGCTGTCGACGGAACCGTTGGCGCGTGGCTGTGCTCTGCTTCCCTGCCGATCGTTGATCACCCGCGGGCCCGTTCGTACACGCGACCCGCCGAACCAATGATCCACAAGAGAGCCGATCCCAGAGCGGATAGCGGCAATCATGGTTAGCGGTTATCGGCGGGGCAGGACAGAACTGAAGCGCTCTCGAGCAAACCCTAACTATGTCAATTCGTCAGCCGCCGCCGCGAGTGGCCCGCTGACTCGGCGAATCGTCGTCCGCTGCCGCGTCCGCCGCAGGATTCTCGAACGCGAACAGATCGCCGGGCTGGCAATCGAGCACCTCGCAGAGCTTCTCGAGCGTGCCGAACCGAATGGCCCTCGCCCTGCCCGTCTTCAACACCGAGAGATTCTGCGCGGTGATGCCGACGCGGTCGGCGAGCTCGTTCAGGCGCATCTTGCGCCGCGCCAACATCACGTCGAGGTTCACCACGATTGGCATGTGGATGCTCCGTTCAGATCACGAGATCGGCGTCGCGCTTAAGCGCGTCCGCGTGATCCTTCTCGTACAGGCCGACGTCCATGATCCATGAGACGAGCAAGATCAGCCCGGCCGTGACGAATGAGTTCAACGACTCCGAGAACGAGAACCAGATTTCGAGTTTGGGTGGGTCCGATGGTTCGATAAAACCGAACGCGACGAGCGCGGTCCACGCGACTGGAATCAAAGTGCCGAGCACGGCCCACAGGAGACACAGAAGGCCGACGTGCCGGACGCGGCGTACGTTCTCGGATGTGTAAATCGCGCCGGCGGCCAGATTGCCGAACAGACGAGAGAGCTGGTACACGACCGCGAGCCAGATACC
>DASTTJ010000161.1:0-7168 GCA_035760205.1 Steroidobacteraceae bacterium
CCGTCGTGAAGACGCGCCACGGCCAGACCATCCCCGTGGCCATCACCGGCTCGCAGATCACCACCGACGATCCGCAGTACCAGGGCACCATCTTCGTGGTGCGCAACGTCACCGAGCGCAAACGCGCGGAGCGGCGCATCCGTTATCTCGCGCGTTACGACGCGCTGACCAAAGTGCCCAACCGCATGCAGTTCCAGCACCTGCTGCAACAGGCCATTGCACGCGCGATCCGTAACAAGACCAGCCTCGCTCTGCTGTATCTCGACATGGACCGGTTCAAGGAGATCAACGACACGTTCGGGCATGCCGCCGGCGACCGCACGCTCGAGATCCTGACCGAGCGGCTGACACGCGCCCTGCCCCAAGAGACGACCATCGGCCGTCTCGCGGGCGATGAGTTCGCGATGTTCGTCGACGATCTTGCCTCCGACGCCGACAACCGTGGCACCGTCGCGCAGCTGGCGCGCAGCGTGTTGGCGGAGATCGGCCGCGCGTTCCAGCTGCAGGAGCACGAAGTGTTCCTCACCGCGAGCGTCGGCGTGGCGTTCTGCTCGCGCGACGCGGACAACGTCATCGACCTCATCCGCAACGCGGATGCGGCCATGTATCACTCGAAGCAGAACGGCGGAAACTCCTTCGCGTTCTATTCGCCCGAAATGAACGCCGCCGCGGTCGAGCGGCTGATGTTGAAGAGCAAACTCCGTCGATCGCTCGAGCGCGACGAATTTCTCATGCACTACCAGCCCAAGGTGGACCTGCGTGACGGACGCATCGTTGGCGCCGAGGCGCTGTTGCGCTGGCGCCTGCCGGGACACGGGGACATTCCGCCCTCGCATTTCATTCCGCTGGCCGAAGAGACCAACCTCATCCTCGAAGTGGGCGAATGGGTTCTGAACCGCGTCTGCCAGGACTATCGCGACCTGCAGCAGACCGTCACCACTCCGGGCCGCATCTCGCTCAATCTGTCGCTCAAGCAACTGCGCCAGGCGAGTTTCATCCTTCGTTTCAGATCCGTATTCCGCAAGCACGGCGTCTCGCCCACTTGCTTCGAACTCGAGATCACGGAAACCACGCTGATGGCGGATTCCAAACGCACGCTGCACCTGCTCGACGAGCTGTATGCCATGGGCCTGCACCTGTCCATCGACGACTTCGGCACCGGCTATTCCTCGCTGTCAGCGCTGCAGCAGTTTCCCATCGGCACGCTCAAGATCGACCAGTCGTTCGTCCGCGACGTGGACGATGATGAGAGCGACGCCACCATCGTGCGCACCGTCATCGAGATGGGCCGCAGCCTCAAGATGAATGTGATCGCCGAGGGCGTGGAGACCGTGGGTCACCTGCACTTCCTGCGCCGCCATCATTGCGGCTTCGGCCAGGGCAAGTTGTTCGGCGAACCCGTCACGCTCGAAGAACTGCGCCTGCTGCTCGCGCGCCAGCAGGAAACCGGCCCGGCTTTCGCCGGCCTCATCGCGCAGTCCGCCATCGTCGACAAGATCGCCAAGCCGCGCGGCGCCTGACTATTTCTTTTCGGGCTTGTCGCCCTTCGCAGCCAGGCCGAGTTCCGGCGGGCACTTCTGTCCGGCGGGCGCCGCCTTGTCGAGCCGCTCGACCATGTCCACGATGCGGCGCGCGTTTGCCGCATGGTCGGAGATGATCAGCGTGTTGCTCTGCAAGTACGCCGCCATGTGCGCGGCCTGTGGCATGAGCGGACGCAGCACTGGCACCGCGTGCGCCATGCACATGTTTTTCGCCGTGATGATGACCGTCACGTATTCGTCGTCGAGCGCAGTCGCCGGAATTTCGGTGACGACCTGAATCGGCCATTGCCGGGCACTCGCGTCTGGCAACACTCGCACGACGCCGTTCGCTTCATACGCGCCGAATTGGTGGACGGTCAGGATGGCGAGCAGTTTCGCATAGTCCACCTTCTCGAGATCGATCCCGTTTTTCGCGACAATGGCGCGCACTCGCGGGTCGACGATGAATTGCTTGCCGGTGCGTTTCCCGACTTTTTCGATGAGGTCGGTCAACTCCATGCCCTCGCCCGCACTCGAGGTTGCGGCGCACGGCTGCGCGGGGGGCTCGGCGGCCGATACCAGGGCGGGAAGAGCCAGGACCACTGCCAGTGCCAGTGCCCACGGACGATACGATTTCATGTCTATCTTCTCCCTTGAATTGTTAGTGATCTCTTAGCGCCGTCGCGGTGGCGGCGGCGCAAAACCCAGCGTGGATTCATCCCAGAACCGGTTGTTCTCGCCGCACTCGAGCACTTTTTTGCGGCACAAAGTTTCCCGCCATTCGTACTTGATGAAGTGGCGGCTGTTGGCGCCGGACCGCGCGACGAACTCGACTTCCACGGCGGGATCCATGCGCCGATCGCCGTAACCCGTGCCAGCGGATCTCTCCGCGGCGGGAGCGCTGGCCGCATCGGCGCTGCGTTCACGGCTGGAATACGACTTGCGCACCGGGCGGGGCGGCGCCACTTCGCCGTAGACCGCAACGGCGATGACGCCGCGCGCGGAGCGGTCCCCGAAGGCGGAAGCGTACGAGTCGCTCCAGTCGGTGAAATAGAACTCATTGATCGCGTCCAGGCTGGCGCGCCAGCCGGCGTAGTCCGCGGTTGCGTAAGCGTCGAGCACGTACATCGGCTCGGAGCGCCCGAGGTCCGACTTGCTTCCATTGATGATGTTGCGGCCATCGACCGCGATGACCAGTCCCAGGCGTTCACCGGTCGTGTTTCGCACGCGCACCTGATATCGCGCGCCCTGCTCCGCCTGCAGGTATGAACGCAATGCGCCGTCGCCTGCCTTCACGGGAAATTTTGGGAATACCTGACCATGGGTATCGACAATCTCCACGCTGACGGGAGATGGTGCGTGGGCGACCGCCGTTCCCGCGATGACCCAGCTTCCGGCGATTGCCATGACACATGACCACTTCATTTGACATCTCCCGCGTACGCGCAGACTGCGTACCGGAACGTGAACGCGGCACGAAGCCGCGCGGGGTTAGCCATGCGATTCCAGTAGAATCCGCAACCCCATGCTGGAACCCATACATGCTTGAGCTTAGGGAATTGCGCCTGCGAAGGGGCGCCGCGGTCCTTTTCGACCGTGCCAACCTGACCATCTTCCGTGGCGACAAGATAGGCATTGTCGGGCGCAACGGCTGCGGCAAGTCGAGCCTGCTGGCCTTGCTACGAGGGGACCTCGGTGCGGATGCCGGCGACTATTCGGTGCCCGGCAAACTCAACTTCGTGTCGGTCTCGCAGGAACTGCCCCGCACGGAGGCGACGGTGCTCGAATACGTCCGCAGCGGCGACACACGCCTCATGGCCATCGAAGCCGAGCTCGAAAAGGCCCGCGCCGCTGACGACGGCATGCAGGAGGCCCACTTGTTGGGCGACTACGATCTCGCCGGCGGCTACACCTCCGCCGCGCGCGCCGCCGAGCTGGCCGACGGCCTCGGGTTCGAACCTTCGGACATCGATCGAAAGGTGAAGGAGTTGTCAGGCGGTCTGCAGATGCGCGCCAACATGGCGCGCGCGCTGATGTCCCGCGCCGACGTGCTCATGCTCGACGAGCCCACTAACCACCTGGATCTCGATGCCGTGTTGTGGCTCGAAGGCTGGCTGCAGCGGTTCGCCGGCACGCTGTTGCTGGTCTCGCACGATCGCGAATTCCTCGATGACATCGTGAATCGCATCGTCAATCTGGAGAGCGGTGCACTCACGCACTGGACCGGCAACTACACGGATTTTCAACGCCAGCACGCCGCCAGCATCCAGCAGTCGGCGGCGATGGCCGCGCGCCAGGCCCGCGAGACGGCGCGGCTGCATTCATTCATCGACCGCTTCCGTGCCCAGGCCAGCAAGGCGCGCCAGGTGCAGAGCCGCATCAAGGCCCTCTCGAAGCTCGAGACCATCGCGACCTACCAGGAGCTCGACACCTTCGAATGGGAATTCGCCGCAGCCAACAAACTACCGCAGCCGTTGGTCACGCTCGATGGCGCCTCGGCGGGGTACGGCGACCGGGTGGTCATCTCGGGTGTCGGACGCTCGGTGAATCCGGGCGAACGCATCGGTATTCTTGGCCGCAACGGCGCCGGCAAGTCCACTCTCATGAAGCTGATCTCGGGCGCTCTGCCCCCGAGCGGCGGCGAGCGCGTAGCGTCGCCGGATCTGATCGTCGGCAATTTCGCGCAGCTCGAGGTCGACCGGCTCGATTCCCGTGACACCGCCTTGATCGCACTGACGAACCGCATCGACGAAATCGGCGCACGCTCGCAATGGGATGAACAGCGACGCCGCAATCATCTCGGCGGCTTCGGCTTCCGCGGTGACCGCGTGTTCGAACCCGTGGTCCATTTCTCCGGCGGCGAACGTGCGCGCCTCGCGCTGGCCATCCTGGTGGCCGAGCGCCCCAACCTGTTGTTGCTCGATGAGCCCACCAACCATCTCGATTTCGAGATGCGCCATTCACTGATCACCGCGCTGCAGGATTTTGCCGGCGCGGTCATCGTGGTGTCGCACGACCGTGGGCTGCTGCGCAGTGTCTGCGACCAGTTCTGGCTGGTGGCCGAAGGCGCGGTCACCGACTTCGAGGGAGATCTCGAGGACTACTCCAACTGGCTGGAGAAGCGCGGTAGCTCCGCGTCGACGCCCGCCGCCCCCAAAGCGCGGGCTGATTCTCGTGGAGACAAGGGTCGCGGACAAAAACGCGAGAAGGCCGCTGCACGTAATGACGTCGCGCCCAAACGCCAGGAGATCAAGTCAATCGAGACATCACTGGACAAACTCGGACAAGAGCGCGCCAAGCTCGAAAAAGAACTTGCCGGTGTCGATTATTCCCGTGATCCCGCCCACGCCCGCAAGGTCACGGAACGCCACGCAGCTCTCATTCGCGAAGTCGAGCAGATGGAGACACGCTGGCTCGAACTGTCCGAGCGGCTAGAATCCCTGAATGGCTGAAGAGTCAGACGACTCGCTGATCGATACGTCCCCGCCACCGCCGGCGCCGCGACAAAAGCGGCGTCTGGGACGCCTGTTCGCCTACGGTTTCTTCGCGCTCTGGGCGCTGGTGGCTCTCTGGAATCTTTACAAGCCGTTGCCCGACGGTGTGAGGGTACGCGGGACCATCGTGGAAACGCCGCTCAACCAGCTGCAGTTCCTCAATGACGTGACCGGCGCCGATGCCTTCGGCGCGCCGGTGGTGCGCCAGCAGATCTTCGATTCAGTGATCGCGCTCATCGGCCAGTCGAGCGAATACCTGGTGCTCGACTTCTTCCTGTTCAACGGCCAGCGTGGCGCGACGCTCGGCTCGAAACCGCACCGCGAACTGTCCGTCGAGCTGCGCGACGCGCTGCTGGCGCGGAAACGGGCGATGCCGCAGATGCATGTCCTGGTCATCGCCGACCCGATCAACGACGTGTACGGCGGCCTGCCGTCGCGGGATCTGGCCGCGCTGCGCGGCGCGGGCATCGAGGTGGTGACGCCCGAGCTCGACGGTTTGCGCGATTCAAATGCTATCTACTCCGCGTTCTGGCGCCTGACCATGAGCTGGTGGTCGGGCGACGGTCGGGGCAATGCCAGTCTTCCCAATCCGCTCGACGCCGGTCCCGACCAGGTCACCTTCGGGGCCTGGGCCCGCCTGCTCAATTTCAAGGCCAACCATCGCAAGGTCATCATTGGCGACGACGGAAAGGGCGGCATCACCGGTATCGTCACTTCCGCCAACCCGCACGATGCGAGCAGCCTGCATTCCAACGTGGGCCTGAAGATTTCCGGCGCGGCCCTCACGCCGCTTCTGGATAGCGAACTGGCCATCGCCGCGGATGCGGGTTGGTCCGGGGGCTGGTCGGTGCCAACGGCTTCTACGCCCGCCGCAGCCTCCCCGGAGAACACCGCGCGCGTGCAGGTGCTGACCGAAAGCGAGATCCGCGCGGCGATCGTGCGCAATTTCGCGGGTGCGCGCGTCGGCGACAGCATCGACATCGCGATGTTCTACCTGTCGGAACGCAGCGTGATCCAGGCGCTGCTGGCCGCGGCAAAACGCGGTGTGGCCGTGCGCGTGCTGCTCGATCCCAACAAGGACGCGTTCGGCCGCACCAAGAACGGAATCCCCAATCGCTCTGTGGCCACCGAACTCGCGGCGGCCTCCGACGGGGCAATCAAGGTGCGCTGGTTCCGCACGCACGGCGAGCAGTTCCACAGCAAACTCGTCGCCATGCGTACCGCCACGGAATTCTGGTTTACGCTCGGTTCCGCCAACCTCACCCGCCGCAACCTTGCGGACTTCAATCTCGAGGCCAATGTCGCGGCGAGCGTGCCGCTCAATGCGGAAATCGCCACGCAGATCAGCGCCTGGTTCGATTCGCTGTGGAACAACCGCGGCCCGCCCGAGCTCGAATACACCGCCGAATTCGGCGCGTACGCCGATCCCTCGCAGAGCAGCTACTGGCTCTACCGCATCATGGAAGCGACCGGTCTATCTACCTTCTGAAGACGCCGGGCCGCCGCTGGTGGCGGCGGATGCCGCCCGGCCCAGCTCCGCCATCGCGGCGGCGGTCGCGGACTCGAATGCCGCCACCACCGCGTTCAGGCGATCTTCGGCGGCCTGCGCCGACCCCTGCGCTGTGAAGCTCGCGAGCAACTCGCGGTCACGATGGCGGCCGAGCGTGCAATCGAGCACCACGAAGACCGTGGGTGCGCGGCCACCCTTCGTGTAATCGGCTTCGAAACGGCGCAACACGCAGCGCAATCTGTATCGTGGCGCGTAGGGCGATGAATCGTCGAAGACGGCGGAGAAAGATCCGGTGGCGCGTAACGCATCGATAATCACGCTTTCGATGAGCACCGGCGCCGCTGCCGCCCAGCGGCTGGCGGCGTAGAAGTCGAAGCGATGGTCGCTGCGCAGCAGCGCGATGCGCTCGGATTTCAGCCCGGGGCTGGCCTCGAGCCGCTGCAGTTGCACGCTGCCCGCGGCGCTGGCGGCGGCGGGCGCATCGGCCGGCGCCAGGCGCAGTACGTAGGATTGCGGCGCCGGCGCAGTGCTATCGAAGACACCGCTGCACGCGGTGAGTCCTGCCAGACCCAGGATTGGCAGCCACGAGCGCGGTTTCATCGCGGAATCTCCACGCCCTGGTAACTCGGTTCATATAGCAGCTG
>DASTTJ010000162.1:0-5377 GCA_035760205.1 Steroidobacteraceae bacterium
GACATCGCACCACGGAATCATGGCGGCTCCTACAAACGCTTCAGGGAGAAGCCATGCGAAAGCTAAGGATTGCCGCTATCGCGGCATGGATCGGTCTCGCGTCTCTCGGCAACACCGTCATGGCGGGTGATGAACACGGCCACGGCCGCGACCGCGACCGCGACCGCGTGGACGAATCCATCCAGCTCGGCTCCCGACCTTTCTATCTCTTGCAGGGCATGGACGCAGGCGCACTCAAGTCGCGTTTGCTCAAGTGCCAGAACGGTCCGTTCCGCCGCACCAGTTTCTCGATCGGTCATCGCGGTGCACCCCTGCAGTTTCCGGAACACACGAAGGAATCGTATGAGGCCGGTGCTCGCATGGGCGCCGGCATCCTCGAGTGCGACGTAACCTTCACGAAAGACGGCCAACTGGTGTGCCGCCATGATGAATGCGACCTGCACACCACGACCAACATCGTGAATACCGAGCTCAACGCGAGCTGCAGCACGCCGTGGTCTGGAGCGGGTTCGAGTCCGCGTTGCTGCGCCAGCGACGTCACGCTCGCGCAGTTCAGGACACTGAAAGGCAAGATGGATGCGTCCGCCCCCTCTGCCACCACGGCCGCGGGTTATCTCGGCGGAACGGCGACCTGGCGCACGGACCTCTACACAGGTCGAGGCACGCTGCTCACGCTGAAGGAAAGCATTGCGCTCAATCAACGCCTCGGCGTCAAACACACGCCGGAACTGAAGGCCGGCAATCCCGCGCGCGTCAACCAGGTATTCGGCAGCCAGGCTAACTACGCCCAGGCGATGGTCAATGAGTTCAAGCGTGCCGGGGTGAAGCCGCGTGATGTGTACGCGCAATCTTTCAATCTTGCGGATGTCATGTACTGGATCAATCACGAGCCCGCATTCGGCAAACAAGCCGTCTACCTCGATGACATCGATCCCGGTGCTGGCATTCCGCCCCTGACCGTGGCCGAACTCAACGACCTGCGCCGCCAGGGCGTGCGCATCTTTGCGCCGCCCATCCCGGCGCTGCTGGCGGTCGACGCCAGTGAGAATCGCCTCGTGCCGTCGCAGTACGCGCGCGACATCAAGGCCGCGGGCCTCGGCATCATCACCTGGAGCTTCGAGCGCTCGGATCTGCGCCGCGGCGCGGCGTTTGGCGGCTTCTACGCCGCCTATGACCCCGAAGGCCGCGTCGTGAAGAAAGACAGCGATATGTACTACGCGCTCGACGCACTCGCGCAGGACGTCGGCGTCATGGGTGTGTTCTCCGACTGGCCCGCCACCGTGAGTTACTACGCAAGCTGCATGGGCCTTCAATAGCCAAATCGATTCGCGGGCTGTCGCTGCCCCCCGGCGACGGCCCGCTCCCGCGGCTCAAGGGCCCGGCAGCCGCACTTCGCTGTAACCCATGCACAGCAGATTGCCCTGCGACTCGAGCTTGCCGATATCGACCAGGTGCCGCACGCGCTGTGCGTAGTAGATGTCTGGTACGTCAGGGATCCGCGCCGACAATTTGTCGATGGCCGTGCCGACTATGTGCACCACTTTTCGCCAGCTGCGCGCGGACTGCGCGAGAATTTCGCGATCGATATCCCACAGATCTTCCTGCGAAAGCCTGGAGACGCGCAGCGACTGCTCAACCGTCAGCGACGGATCCGGGGCCAGTTCATGATTCATGAATGCCTCCACGGCCTGCGCGCAGGCCTTCGGTTCGATTTGCAGCAGGAAGTGCGGGGCTTCGATCTCGACCAGTTTGACGTCTGGACGTAAATCCAAAATGGCGCGGCCCGCGGCGACGGGAATCAGGCCATCCGCATTTGCGCGCAGATACAGCATGGGCACTTCGATGCTCCGCAATAGCGCCCGGTAGTCCACTGACAGCACCGCCGCCACTCGCGCGAGCAACGCGTTCGGCGACACTCGCGACATCGCTTCCCCGTGGGCACGTTTCAGTTCAGGCGTTGCGCGCGCGTCATACAACCAGGGTGCGCTGAGCCCGGGCGCGATGCGCATCGCCGGCAACCGGCCGATGATCCACGCGAGGGGCCTGAACACAGGAAGCGGGTTCGAGGCGAATGTGCCGCAGAGAATGAGGCCTTTGAGTCGCGGCGGCGGCGGCGCCGACGCAGCAATAGCGATGCCGATGGGCCCGGAAAAAGACTCGGCCAGCAGGAAGTAGTCCTCGTCGACCGGTAGTTTGTCGCGCACGAAGGCTTCGTGTTCGGCGTAGTCCATCGCGCGATCCGGCGGGTAGGAGATGAAGCGAGCGTCGATGCCCGTCAGCGCATCGGCGAATGGGCCGAAGAGCTCGCCGGTTCCGTCGAGCCCGGGAAGCATTACCAAAGTTGTCATCGGCCTGCATGATGCGCCGCGTGGCGGTAGACTGCATACCTCGCATGAAGATACTGATCACCGGCAGTTCCGGTCACCTGGGCGAAGCGCTGATGCGCACGCTGGCCCATGGACCGCATGAAGCGATGGGCGTCGACGTCCTGCGCTCACCATTCACGAACGTCGTCGGCTCCATCGCCGATCGCGCCGTGGTCGATGCCTGCATGAAAGGCGTGGACGCCGTGTTGCACACCGCGACGCTGCACAAGCCGCACGTGGCCACCCATAGCCGCCAGGACTTCGTCGACACGAACATCACCGGCACACTCAACCTGCTCGAGGCGGCAGTGGAGAACCGCGTGCGGTCGTTCGTGTTCACCAGTACCACGAGCACGTTTGGAGACGCGCTCACGCCACCGCCCGGCGCGCCGGCCGTGTGGATTACCGAAGATGTGGTACCCATTCCGAAGAACATCTATGGGACCACGAAAATAGCGGCCGAGGACCTGTGTCAGCTCTTTCATCGCAATGAAAAGCTGCCCTGCCTCGTACTGCGCACGTCACGTTTCTTTCCCGAGGGAGACGACATTGTTGAAAAGCGCTCGGCCTTCGACGACACAAACCTCAAGGTGAACGAACTTCTGTATCGGCGGGTCGATGTCGAAGACGTGGTAAGCGCCCTTCTGCTCGCCGTGGAAAAGGCGCCCAGCCAGGGTTTTGGAAAGTTCATCATCACTGCGACGACGCCATTCACGCGCGATGACGCGCGCGAGCTCGGCTGCAATGCGCCCGCCGTGCTGCGGCGCCGCGTTCCGGGATATGAAGCGATCTATGCCACGCAAGGCTGGACGATGCTGCCGAAACTCGACCGCGTCTATGACAATGAGCGCGCACGGGCTGTGCTGGGCTGGGCACCGCGATACGACTTCGCGCGGGCGCTGCACAGCGTGTCGGCCGGCATCGATCCGCGCAGCGAGCTTGCGCGTACGATCGGATCGAAGGGCTACCATGCGACATGAAATCGCTGCTCGACAACATCATGTGGAATTGCCTGTCAGGTCCGCACTCGAAATTCGCAAGCGGCACAGGGGCGGTGAGGCGATACGCGCCGGGCTTTTCGGCCATCGTGGGATGTGAGGATCCCGAACACCCGGATTTTCTGACTTTGCAGAATTTTTGCGCGCCCGGAGACAGCTTCTATTTCGACATCTGGTCCGGACTCGCACCCACCGGCTGGCAGATCGACAAGGAAGCGCACATGTTCAAGATGGTGTGGGACGCACCCGCACCCCCTGAAGATGCGGCGCCTGATGCCGTGCGGCTGCAACCAAAGCATTTCGAGCAAGCCGTGCAACTCGCGCTCCTCACAAACCCTGGTCCTTTCGGTATTCGGACACCCGAGCTCGGCGAATATTTCGGCTACTTCGAGGGCGACAAGCTCATCGCCATGGCCGGCGAACGGATGTGCGCGGGCGATCTGCATGAAATCAGCGGCATCTGCACGCACCCGGACTTTCAGGGCCGCGGACTCGCCCGTAAGCTGACGCTGAAACTGGTCAGCCGCCAGATGCGGCGTGGCAAGACTCCGTTTCTTCACGTCTTGAGCCACAACGCAGTGGCTCGTGGTCTGTACGAAAAGATGGGCTTTCGAAATTATCTCGAGACCGTGGTTCGCGTCGCGACGCGTGTTATATAGAAGCTCATGCTGATCATTCCGCTTGGCAAGCAGGGTTCGGACGGCATTCCCATCGTCACGCTGTTCGTGTGCGTGGCCTGCGTGATCCTGCAAGTGTTCGCCAGCGCGCCAACCGACCGCCTCGCGCTCGCGTTCCATCCCGGTCAGTTGGATCCGCTGAAGATGTTCACGTCCGTGTTCCTGCATGCGGGCATCTGGCATCTGCTCGGCAATCTGTTCTTCTTCTATTGCTTCGCGCGGACCATCGAAGCGCGCTTCAACATTGCCGGATTCATATTGGCGTTCGTGGTGTTCGTGCTCGTCACCAACCTCGCCTATGCCGCCACGGCCTTAGAACCCATCCCCACGCTGGGGTTGTCCGGCGTCGTGTGGGGATTCATGGGTATGTTCCTGTTCCGCTATCCAAGAGATCGCATCGAGTGCTGGGTGCTGTTCATCAACAAGATCGAAGTGCCGGCGTCTTTCTTCATTCTTGCGTTCCTGTCGCTCGACATCGCCGCGTACCGGCACACCGAAGTGGCCACGGTGAACTACGTCGCCCACTTCTCGGGCTTCGCCGCCGGCGCGCTGTTCAAACTGGCGTTCTGGAATACCTTCACGACGGAGAATCCGGCGCCGAGAAGGAAGGCGCCCTATCCATCGCGCCTGGCGCACGGTCGCGCGGCGCGACGATAGGTTTGCCACGCGTGGATCGGGGGAAGCGCGCCTACTTCGCGCGTGGCGCAAACACGTCGACTGAGAGCGTCACGGTGCGGCTTTCATGCGGAAGGAGCGCGCCGACGCCAACCACCTTGCGGGCCACTTCCTCGCCGCGATCGTTGCGGATCGACACCACCACCGAGTACTCCCACGAGTCGGCGCCTTCGGGACTGCGAAACGCGCCTTCGACTCGCAGCGCGGAAAACGTCGGCTGGACCCGGCCTTCGATGGTCGAATTGGGATCGAATCGCAAATGATGGTGACAACCCGGGCAGACGCTGGCGCTCTCCAGGATGGTTGTCTTGCAGTGCGGACAGATCCTGGTCTTGCCGGGTGCCGCAACACGGACGTTCATATTGCCGTCAGTGCTTGGGCTTCTCGTCCCAGCCGAATTCCGCCTTGCCACGCATACGTGAACCTGCCGCCACGGTGAGGGAGCCAGCTTTCAGCTCGCCATTGAGCACACCCGTCTGCAGTAGTTCGACGCGCGAAGCGGCGTCGATATTGCCATCGAGCTGGCCGCCGACGACTACCGTGTCGGCCTTTACGCCGCCGGTCAGGTGCGCGCCCGGTTCGATCGTCAGATTGCCCTGGACGTTGACGTCACCCTTGAAGTCCCCGGCGATGCGGACATGACCCGAGCCTTCGATCTTGC
>DASTTJ010000163.1:0-12708 GCA_035760205.1 Steroidobacteraceae bacterium
GCACGACGAGCGCATCGCCTCGAACGGCGACGTGCGTCTCGAACCTTCTCCGGGGCAGTGGTCGCCGATCCCCAAGCCCGGCAAGCGCGAAGTCAACGCGGGTACCCAGGAGATTCGCGTCGCTCTCGCGTATCCGGACGCGGAGCGCGACCGCAAGGGTTTCAACCCGATCCTCTATCCGGATCTCAAGCTCAACTACACGGTGCGCGCCCGTCCCGAAGGCGAGTCGGTTCGCGTCATCGTCGATTTCGACGCGCCGATCCCGGAAGAATGGGTAGGCAAGGTGGGCTTCAATTTCGAGCTCTTCCCCGGTTTGCTGTTTGGCAAGTCCTATCAACTCGGCAAGACCGAAGGCGTTTTCCAGCGTCAGCCCAGTGGCCCCGGTGAGATCCCGGTTCTCGCGCGAGGATCGACGCTCGAAGTCGCGCCCGAGACCGAGCTCTATCACCTCTCGATCGAGGCGGTGCGCGGTGGCGAGCTTGCACTGCTCGACGGCCGCGGCAATCACAACAACGGCTGGTTCGTCGTCCGCGCGCTCGCGCCCGCCGGCGCCACCACGGGAGCGATCGAGTGGTTAGTCACGCCGCACGCCCGCGAAGGCTGGTTGCGCAAGCCGGTCATCCAGGTGTCGCAGGTGGGTTATCACCCGGCGCAGCCGAAGCAGGTGATCATCGAACTCGATCCACGCGATTCCCGGCGGGAAAACGTGATCCTGCAACGCATCGGACAGGCGGGGCAGGTGAAGGCCGTCATCGATCGCAAGCCGGACGAATGGGGCCGGTTCCTGCGCTACCAGTACGCGCGCCTCGATTTCAGCGAGGTGAAAGAGCCCGGGCTCTACGTCGTACGGTACGGCGAGCAGACCAGCCATCCGTTTCGCATCAATGCGGACGTGTTCACACGCGAGGTCTGGCAGCCGACACTGGAATATTTCCTGCCGGCGCAGATGTGCCACATGAAAGTGCTGGAGAAATACCGGCTGTGGCACGGCGCTTGTCATCTCGACGACGCCCGCATGGCGCCGGTGGATCACAATCATTTCGACGGCTACGTGCAGAGTCCGAAGACGCTGACCAACTACCAGCCAGGCGAGCCGGTGCCGCGCCTCGACCGCGGTGGCTGGCACGACGCCGGCGACTGGGATCTCCGCGTGGAATCGCAGGCCGACACCATCTACGGTCTGGCGCTGGCCTGGGAGCTGTTTCACGTCGGCTACGACAACACCAGCATCGATCAGAAGACACTGGTCACCGAAATCCATCAGCCCGACGGCAAGCCCGATGTCCTGCAGCAGCTCGAGCACGGCGTGTTGTCGGTGGTGGGGGGCTACGAATCGCTGGGCCGGCTGTATCGCGGCATCATCGAGCCGACGCTGCGCCAGTACGTGTTCCTGGGCGATGGCGCGCTCATGACGGACAACGTCGTGTTCGACCCGAAGAAGACGCCGGAGGCGGACGCACCTGAAGTCGGCCTGCCAGGCTCACCCGATGATCGCTGGGTATTCACCGAAGAAAACCCAAGGCGCGAGTTGCTCACCGCGGCATCCCTGGCCGCCGCGTCGCGTGCGCTCAAGGGCTACAACGACGATCTCGCGGCGCGCTCGTTGAAAGCCGCCATTGCGTTGTACGAGCGTGCCACGCCGCCCGAGCCGCTCGCGCGTGTCGGCGCCGCCACCGAACTTTTCATCACGACCAATGATCCGAAGTACCGCGCGCTGCTGCTGCAGCAGCGAGACGCCATTGCGGCGAACATCGAGCGCGCGGGCTGGATGGTGGGCCGCACGCTGCCGCTCGTCAAAGACAAGGCGTATTCGAAGGCGATTCGCGATGCGGTGGCTGCGTATCGCGTGAAGGTCGACGCACTCGCGAAGGAAACACCTTACGCGGTGCCTTACACACCGGACATCTGGGGAGCAGGCTGGAACATCCAGCGATTCGGCTGGGACCAGTGGATGCTGCACCTGTCCTTCCCCGATCTGTTCCCGCGCACCTACGCACTGCAGGCACTGAGCTTCATCCTGGGCGTGCACCCGGGCTCCAACACCGCCTCGTTCGTGTCGGGCGTCGGTGCGCATTCCCTCACCACTGCGTATGGATTCAATCGTGCCGACTGGTCACACATCCCGGGTGGCAGTGCGTCGGGCACGGCGCTCATCCGCCCGGATTTCCCCGAGCTCAAGACCTGGCCGTTCTTCTGGCAGCAGACCGAATACGTGCTCGGCCGCGGCACCACCGACTACCTGCTGCTCGTGTTGGCGGCGGATCACGTGCTGAACGACTGAATCGCAGGCCGCTGTTAGGATGCGTGCCAATGAGTTGCCGTCCGCTTTTCCTGTTGTTTGGCCTGGCGGCGTCGCTGACAGGCATGGCGGCGGAGCCCGCGCCATTCGACACCGCCGTCCGCGAACTCGGGCGCGCATGGCTCATCGATAACGACGGCGTCGGCTTGACCATCGGCGTCTACGCCAACGGTCAGCGCCACTTCTACAACTTCGGCGCGACGCAGCTCGACGGCAACAAGACGCCCACCAAGGACACGGTCTACGAAATCGGCACGCTGGCCAAGACCTTCACCGGTCAACTTCTGGCGCGCGCGATCGTCGAAGGACGGGCGGCGCTCAACGACGAAGTGGCGAAGTATCTCGAGGAGCCCTATCCGAATCTCGAGTATGGCGGCGAGAAAGTGCGGCTGGTGCACCTGGCCAACATGACCTCGCAGCTGATGGACAACATTCCGGACCTGACCCAGGTGCGCGGTGTTCCCGGCGAGTTGCTGACCGTCACGCGCATGCGCGTGATCGAGCGTTACACGCGCGCGGAATTCCTGCGCCAGCTTCACAAGGTGGCGCCGCGCCGCCCGCCAGGAGAGGACCTTTCCCAGTCCAATGTGGGCACCATGCTGCTCGGCGTCGTGATCGAGAAGCTCTATGGCGAACCGTTCGAGGGCATCCTGGCGCGCGAGATCGAAAAGCCGTTGCGCATGGGCCGCGGCACGGCGCCGCCCACCAAACTACTCGCGCGTGGATATACGGAAGACGATGAGGCATTGCCGCCGTTCGCCGCGAGGACGCAATTTCCATCCGCGTCGCTGCGTTACAGCGCCGACGACCTGTTGAAGTACGCGGCCTGGCAGATGGTGGAACGCGATGCGTCCGTGAAGCTTGCGCACCAGCCTACGTGGACGACGCGCGATCAACGCGAGGCGGTGGGCTTCTACTGGATCGTCGGCCGGTCGCCCGCAGGCCGCCGTCTGCAGTATTCGGGCGGCACTTTCGGATTCGCGGGCTTTTGCGACCTGTACCCGGATGCACGGGTCGCGGTGGTGTTGCTGTCGAACAAGGCCGCGGACGGCGCGCAGGGGACCCTGCGCGCGATGTCCGCGAAGATTGCCGAGCTGGCAGCGCCCGTGGAGCTGGCAGCGCCGGGCGGCGCTGTTAGCCCATCGCCTTCGTCAGCAGGCGCTCCGCCGCCGGGTCGCTGAGCGCAACCTGCACGGTGGCCGGCCGCGTCGCCACGGCCGCACTCTTGTGATTCATGTCGATGCTGCCGGAGAAGTTGGCGCCATCCGCGATGCCGACGCGCGGCGCGAAGATGTTGCCCTTCACCTTGGCCGACTGGCGGATCGCGACCGATTCGGTGGCGTAGATGTCGCCATCGACGCGGCCTTCGACGATCACGAACTTGGCCTTGATGTTGCCCGTCACGCCGCCTTCCTTCCCGATGGAAAGACTGCGCGTGTGTTCGATCGAACCTTCGAGCTGGCCCTGGAATTCCAGGTCTTCCTCGCCGTAGAGCTCGCCCTTGAAATGAAGCGTCGGGCCGAGCACGCAGGTGCCGGTGGCGACTTCCTTCTGCGCGGCCGGCGGCGGCGCCATCTTGGTGTCGGAGAAATTCTTGCTCATGGTTTTCTCCGGCTCAACGGCTCGCGCCGGGGGTGGAGGATCCTTGCGACCCAGCATTCGACTCCATGGTGACTCCGCCATTGAAATTCGCTCCCTCTGTGATGCTGACGCTCGGGGCGCGGATATTTCCGCGGACGATCGCCGACTGACTGACCTTGATGCTCTTCTTGGCGCTCATGTCGCCAACCACTTTGCCTTCGACGTCGATCTGCGCGGCGTTGACCGTCGCGACGACTTCGCCTTTGGCGCCAACGACTATGCGTTGCTGGTGGTGGATCGTGCCTTCAATGCGGCCTTCGATCTTGATGTCTTCCTGGGCTTTGAGTTCGCCCTTGAAGCGCAGCGTCGGGCCGAATACCGACATGCGTTCGTTCGTTGCACTCATGAATAACTCCCTGCGATGGCTGGCGCGAAGCGCGGCATAGATTGCGCTGCCTGCATGAAGTAAAACCGTGTCGCGATTCGCAGCCGTGGGCGATTCCCTGACGCGTTCTAACAATATGTCTAACGAAGCGGGGTGGAGCGGGGTGGTGCCGGGCACCAAAAATCGTAGTTCGCCCCGAGCCGCCCCTTCCCGGTGCGCCGCCTGGCGCTGAACTACGACTTTTGGTGCCCGGCACCACCCAGCTGACACATCAGCGCCAGTGGCCGCCCATCGGGATCCTCGAAGAAGGCCATCCATTCTTCGGTGCCGTCGGCATGCCGGTGGATCATGTGCGGCGCGTGCGTGAACTTCACGCCGCGGGTCGCGAGCCGCTCGTGTGCCTGGGCGATATCGGCCACGCGCAGATAAAGTATGGATTCCTTCGTGGCGCCGCCTTCCTGGCTCAACATGAGCCGCGTGCCGCCGCAGTCGAAGAAAGCCAGCGTGCCAAAGGTGTACAGGTGCGGAAGTCCCAGCACATCCCGGTACCAGGTTTCCGAGGCGCGGGTGTCGCCCACCGAACGCGCGATCTGCCCGATCGTTCCCAGCTTCGTTTCGTTTTCCATCGTGCTTCTCCCGCGTTCTGACAGCGCACTGTCCCTGGGTGCGCGAAACCAGGCGCGCAACTCACGCCGGTTGCGCAGGTTCAACTTGGCCAGCGCGTTGGCCAGGTGATATTTCACGGCGTTCACGCTGACGCCGCGCCGGCGTGCGATCTCGGCGTTGGTCATGCCGTGTTGTACCGCGTGCACCGTCCTCCATTCGGACGGGGTCAGCAGGTCCGCATGGGGAGGGCGTCCGCGAGGGCGTTTCATGAGCCGGATCCTGAGGTTGCGGACATCGAATTTCCCTACCCGTGTCACTGTTTGCCGTGGCCCGCATCCCTAAGGTACCGTGGCTCGCCAAACGAGAGGGGGCCTCGTGACGGAACTCGACCGCGACAGCGATGTGAGCAAAAGCGATTCCGACGAGGGTGCTTCCGGCGCCGACGTTTCCCTCGGAGCCGCCGTGGCGTTGTCGGCGCTCGCGCTCTCCGCCTGTGGTGGCGGAGGCGGCAGTTCCACGCCCACGCCGCCGCCGCCCACCCAGAATCCACCGCCCGTGACTCCGCCGGTTACGCCACCGGTCACACCGCCCACCAACATCACCGACATCGAAGCCGCGCGCTTCCTGCTGCAGGCCCAGTTTGCAGTCACCGACTCCGATGTGACCGCCGTCAAGAGCAGCGGTTACACAGCCTGGCTCACGTCTAACTACAATGTTGCGCCGGGCATGACCGGCGTCGCCTGGCTCGACTTGCGCGGGCACAACTCCATCACCAGCGAACAGCGCTATTTCTGGCCGCAGTTCGGTGACTTCATGATCTGGAACCAGCTGCTGGTGGGCCCGGACCAGATGCGCAAGCGCTTTGCGTTCGCGCTTTCGGAATTCTTCGTGGTCAGCCTGAGCCCCATCGACGGGTTCTATCCGCCGTACGTGATTGCTGCCTACTGGGATTTGCTGTGTACGAACGCGTACGGCAATTTCCGCCAACTGCTCGAGCGGATCACACTGAACGCCGGCATGGGTTTCTACCTCAATACGAAGGGAAACCTGAAGGAAGACGCGAACGGCCGCCAGCCCGACGAGAACTATGCGCGCGAGGTGATGCAGCTCTTCACCATCGGGCTGATTGAGCTCAATGCCGACGGCACGCCGCGTCTCGACGCCAACAACCAGCCCATCGAATCCTACGGCCAGAGCGACATCACCAACCTGGCGCGCGTCTTCACGGGTTACGACTGGGACTATCTTTCGAACGGCGGCGGGTTCACCAACGTGACCTGGCATGACTACGACGTGCCCAACACGCGCTTCGCCACCAACCCGATGCGCTTCATCGCCAACGATCATTCGAACCTGGCGGTGACGTTTCTTGGCACGACGATCCCCGCCAACACGGCGGGTCCCGAAGCGCTGCGCATCGCGCTCGACACGCTTTTCAATCACGCGAACACCGGACCGTTCTTCGCGCGGCAGATGATCCAGCGCCTGGTCACCAGCAACCCTACGCCTGCCTACGTGGGTCGCGTCGCCGCGGCCTTCGCCAACAACGGTTCGGGAGTTCGCGGCGATCTTCGGGCTGTGTGGACCGCGATTCTCACCGACCCGGAGGCGCGCACCCTGCCGGCAGCCTCCGACACGATGTCGGGCAAGCTGCGCGAGCCGGTGGTGCGGTTCGTGCAATGGTGGCGCACGGTGGGGGTGCGCTCGGAAGATGGCGAGTTCGTGATCTACGATCTCTCGCCTAGCGACACGGCGCTGGGACACAGCCCACTGCGCTCGCCATCGGTGTTCAATTTCTATCGCCCTGGTTATGTGCCTCCTAACACGGCCATTGCCGCCGGGGGTAAACAAGCGCCGGAATTTCAGCTGCTCAACGAAACTACCACGGCTGGATACATCAATTTCCTGCAGGGGACGACACGCGGCGGGTACAACGATGTGAAACCAACCTACGTCGCGCTGCTGCCGATTGCGCACGACGTTCCGGCCGTAGTGGCCTGGCTCGATCTGCGGCTCACGGCGAACCAGCTGTCCGCAACCACGCTGGCGCTGCTTCAGACCACGCTGAGCGCATTCAACGTGACCGCGGGGAGCACCGAAAGCGCCAAGCTCGACATGTTGGCCAGTGCCTGTTTCCTCATCCTGTGTTCACCCGAATATCTGGTGCAGAAATGAAGCGCCCAACTACGAAAGGACTGTGGACCCGTCGAGTCGTCCTGCAGCGCGCGATGCATCTCGGAGCGATGGGAGTGGCGGCGCCGCTGGCCATCAATCTCGCGGCGATCGGCGAGGCCGCGGCCTTCGACAGCACGGACTACAAGGCGCTGGTGTGCCTCTTCATGTATGGCGGCAATGACTACGCCAACACGGTCGTGCCCTACGACGCGGCTAACTACGCGCTGTATCACCAGATTCGAGCCGGAGCGGCAGGCGAGGAGCAGGCGGGCATCGCTTACGGGCGTGCGCAGCTTGCCGCCACGGCACTAACGCCCTCGAACGGCCAGGTCCTTACCGACAATCTGCAATACGCCTTGGCGCCACAATTGACGGGTTTGAAATCCCTGTGGGATGCGGGCCGGCTCGCGGTGCAGCTCAATGTGGGTCCGCTGATTCAGCCGACTACGCTCGCGCAGTACCAGAGCACGAATCGGGCAATGAACCCGCTTCCGCCGAAATTGTTCTCGCACAACGACCAGCAGTCGGTGTGGCAATCGAACAGCACGGAAGGCTCGACGGTGGGCTGGGGCGGACGCCTCGGCGACATCGCCATGTCGAGCAACACCAACAACTCGCTTCTGACCTGCATCTCCGCGTCCGGCAACGCGGTGTTCGTCGCGGGACAGAATGCGCTGCAGTACCAGGTGAGCCCTAACGGCGCAGTCCGCATCGGCGCATTGAATACGCCGCTGCGCGATGCACTCAATGCCATCATCACGCGCAGCAGCAGCCACGTTCTGGAGAACGAGTACGCCATCGTTACGCGGCGCTCGATGGACATGGAAGGCACGGTCAACAACGCGCTGGCGGCAGTAAACCCGGCCACGGTTTTTCCGAGTGGAAATTCGCTGGCGGCGCAGCTCAGGATCGTCGCCCGCCTCATCGGTGCGCGCGCCACGCTTGGCACGCATCGCCAGGTGTTCTTCGTGTCGCTCGGCGGTTTCGACAATCACAACCTGCTGATGCAGGACCACCCGAACCTGATGACGCGCGTCAACGCGGCAATGAGCGCGTTTTACGCGGCGACGGTTGAACTTGGCGTCGCTGACAGAGTGACGACATTCACCGCGTCCGACTTCGGCCGCACGCTGAGCTCGAATGCCGACGGATCCGATCACGGCTGGGGCAGCCATCACTTCGTGATGGGCGGCGCCGTGCAGGGCGGGCGTTTCTACGGCACTGCGCCGAGTGTGTCGATTCAGACCCCCGACCAAGTGGGGCAGGGTCGTCTGCTGCCCAGCACCTCGGTCGATGAGTTCGCCGCCACGCTCGCGCGATGGTTTGGGTGCGCGACCAACGAGCTGCCCGGCATCCTGCCGAACGTCGGCAACTTCACGAACACAAGTCTGGGGTTTGTGTAATGAGGTCCGGCCCCTTTTGCTAGGAAATGGGGAGTGTCCCCATTTAGTCGATCTTGTTGAAGTTGATGGAGCGGTCCTTGAAGCGAACCGCCGCCCACTTGGCGGTGTCCTCGGACAACGCGAGCAGCTGCTCGATTTCGATCAGCACAGTGTTGTGATACGCGGCGAGGATCTGCCGGTTGGTGTTGCTCTGCGCGGCGGCACCATATTGGGCAGGGCCGAGATCGCGCTGGGCAGCGGCGATGTCCGCGAGTCGCGCCTTGCGCGCGGCTTCCACCTGCTGGCCAATCGCAACCAGCGCCTTGTCGTAGTCGGCGATGATCTGGTTATAGGCGGCGCGCAATGTGGCCTTGTCGGCGGCGGCGTCACCGGCCGCACACCCGCCTTCGCCGTCGCTGCACTTCAGCGCCTTCACAGCCTTGTCCGCAATCTGCATTTCACGGGCTCTGACGCCATCGCGGATATTGGTGACCGCGGTGTATTGCGAGGTGATGCCGCTGCCGGTCATCTGTTTGGTCTGATAGTCGGGGTAGTGATCGGCCGCGGTCTGCACGGCTTCGGGATCCGCCGCCATGGCCTGCACGTCCTTCAACGCGTTCTGGCTCGTCGCCTGTGCCATCTGCATGCCGAGCTTCATCTGCTCTTCCTGGCTCATGGCCGCAATGCGCGCCTGCAACTGCTTGGCGTATTCCGGGTCGCGCTGGGCGCGCTGGAAGTCGATGCCGCCGGTCTGGCCGGCGGAGGGAGTTGCCTCGGCACCCGCCGTAGTCATCAATTTCTCGATGGACGCGCGCTGATCCTTGATCTGCTTGCGCAACGTGGCGAGATCCGGGCTAGCAAGCCAGGCAGGTGCCGCCGCGGCGGTGGTCGGGGGCGTCGGCACGTGCGCGTGCAGAGACTGCAGGGATTGCTGGGCAAAGGCGGTGCTCGCGAGCATCAGGCCGGCCGCGAGGGTGACGAACTTGAACATGGACAGAACTCCGGGTGAATCAGGCGTATTTCGAAGGGCGCGGAGTATGGGCAGGCCCTTTGCCTCACGGAAGTGACCATGGTCAATGCAGGTGCGCGAAATGAGACTTAAGTTGTGGCCGGCGTAGCCGGAGCCCGCCTTCGGCTATCCTCGATGCTTCTTGAAGGGGGAAAAACATGCTGCGGACTCGCTCGAACTCGATTCGCTTCGCCTTGGGCGGCGGCCTGGCCATGGTTCTGGGTCTTTTGATTGCCGGAACGGTGCGCGCTTCCGAGCAGCCGCCGACCCTTGCGATCGGCGCCGACATGCCGGCCTTCTCGCTGCCCGGTATCGACGGCAAGACCTACACCGAAAAGAGCTTCGCCAAAGCCGACATCCTGGTCATGGTTTTCACCTGCCCGCATTGCCCCACGGCCCAGGCCTACCAGGAGCGCATCAAGAAGCTGGTCACGGACTACCAGCCCAGGAATGTCACGATCATTGCCATCAACCCGAACCACGCCGATGCCGTGCGTCTCGATGAGCTCGCGTACAGCGACCTCTCCGACTCGTTCGAGGAAATGAAAGAGCGGGCGCGCGACCAGAAATTCAACTTCGTCTGGCTCGATGACGGCCCTAAGCAGGAGATGTCGCACAAGTACGGCCCGGTGGCTACGCCGCACGTGTTCATCTTCGACAAGGCGCGCAAGTTGCGCTTCGAAGGCCGGATCGACGACTCCGAGCGTGAAGCCAGTGCGACATCGCACGATACGCGCAAGGCGCTGGATGCCTTGTTAGCCGGCAAGGCGCCGCCCGTCACCACCACCAAGGTGTTCGGTTGCTCGGTGAAATGGGCCGACAAGGTTCCCGACTATTCCAACTACAGGAAGAAGTGGGCGGCGGAACCAGTGTCGCTCGAAAAAGCCGACGCCGCCGTGCTCAAGGCCATTCGGGAGAACAAGGACTCCGGAAAGATTCGCTTCATCAATGTGTGGGCCACCTGGTGCGGCCCGTGCATCACCGAGTTCGACGAGCTGGTGGAGCACAACCTCCGCTTCCGCATTCGCGGCTTCGAGATGGTGACCATCGCCGCGGAGAATCCCGACCAGGAAGCCACGGTGAAGGATTTCCTCGTCAAGAAACACGCGTCGATGAAGAACTACATCTTCGCCAGCGCCAACAAGGACGAGCTCAGCGAGGCGCTGGACCCGGCCTGGAAGGGCCCGCTGCCGTACACCATCATCGTCGACGAGAAGGGCAACGTGATCTATCGCGAGATGGGCTCAATCGATTTCCTCAAGATGCGCCGTGCCATCGTGCCCGCGCTCAATCGGTTGACGCCCTGGGGTGGGCTCAGCCCCATCAAACCGAACGCGAAGTAACGGTGCCAGGCACCGTTTCATAGCCGCGTTGTAAGAACCTCAGGTTCCGTTCGTCATCTGTCTGAACCCAGACAGGAGGCGACAGTGTGTTTACCCCCAGTTTCTCGAGCGCGGAAGCCGTGAGCGGCGCCGTCGACGAAGACATCGCCGCGCTCGCGCGGCAATATGGCCCGGTGGTCTTTCGTGCGGCGTGGCGCGTGCTTGGCACGCGCGCCGCCGCGGAAGATGTGCAGCAGCAGGTGTTCCTGCGGCTCATCGAATCCCCACCCCGCAACGTCGAATCGTGGCCGGCATATCTCACGACGGCAGCTACCCGGCTCGCCATCGATCATCTGCGCCGCCAACGACGCTTCCGATTGCTGGCACCGTTGTGGAACGCCGACGAGTCCGAAGATTCGCCGGCACAGGAAGCGGAGCGAGCCGAGGCAGGTCGATTCATGCGTGCGGCGCTGTCGCGCCTCAATCCCCGCGACGCATCGTGTTTTCTGATGCGGCACCTGCATGGACTTACGCCCGCGGCCATCGGCTCGGCGCTGGGTCTTTCCGAGAATCACGTCAGTGTCAGTGTGCATCGCGCGCGTAAAGCGCTCGAGGCCTTTCAGGACAAGGAGCAATCGCGATGAACTCTCTCGACAGAACTCTGGAATCGTTCGCGGCATGCGAACCTGATGCGGCGGTGGTGAGCGAAGCGCAGCGCAAGCTCGATGCAGCGGTTGCGAAGCGCCTGGCAGAGAACTCTGCGCGCCGGCCGGTCCGGTCCGCGCGAGGGTGGCTCGCGGCCGGGGCGACGGCAGCGATCGTTACGGTGGCGATGTTGTGGCTGCCCTTCGGAAGTGCTCCGGCGCTGGCCTTTGCGAAGGTCCAGGAACACTTCCGCGACTTCCGCACGTTGCGCTTCGACATGCAGCAACACATGAACGGACAGCTCATCATGAAAGCGCGCGTCAGCATGACGTACGAGGGCAACGTGCGTACCGACATCGGCGACGACATCAGCGTCATCGTGAATTCAGCCGAACATCGAGTGCTGACCCTGTTGCATCCGTCGCGTGTGGCGGTGGAGTCGCCACTCGACGCTCCGGTAACGCAGGACGATTCGCTGGCCTGGCTCGATGACGTCCGCAAGTTCCAGGGTGAGGCGAAACTGCTGGCGGGCACGCGCCAGATTCGCGGCCAGCGCGTGCACGGATGGGAACTTGCGACGGGCGGCGGCAACATCGTGTTGTGGGCAACGGATGCGGGATTGCCGCTCGAAATGACGATGGGGGGAAACACCCAGATGCAGATCGGCTTCGAGTTCGAATTCGACCCGCCGTTCGAAGCGCGATTGTTCAGCACGGAAATTCCCGCGGGCTATAGTCGCGGCGAAGCGGAGGACTGAGCGATGCAGACGTTGGGGATGGTGTCATTGGTGGTCGCGGACTACGACGAAGCATTGGACTTCTACGTCGGCAAGCTCGGCTTCGGCCTGGTCGAAGACAGCTTCGTTCCTGAGCAGAACAAGCGCTGGGTGGTCATCGAGCCACCCGGCGGTGGTGGCGGAGCCAAACTACTGCTGGCGCGTGGTGCGAATCCCGAACAGGTTTCGCGCATCGGCAATCAGACCGGCGGCCGCGTGTTCCTGTTCCTGTACACCGATGACTTCTGGCGCGACTTCAACGCATACAAGGCCAAGGGCGTTGAGTTCGCGCGCGAACCTTCCGAAGCCCCTTACGGCACGGTCGCAGTGTTCAAGGATATGTACGGCACGCTCTGGGATCTGGTGCAGCTGCGGAAATGACGGATTCCTCTTGCAGGTCATCCCTTCGCCCGCAGCTCCTTGCGCAGCACCAGCTTCAACCCCGACCAGGTCTCATCCACCGCGCAGACCTTGATGTCGACCAGCCCCATGGGAAGTGCCACTTCGCGGATGGTGTCTTCGGTGATGT